>DASTKD010000563.1:0-2720 GCA_035716135.1 Ktedonobacteraceae bacterium | reverse complement strand
GGAGGAATTTTTTATGAATGCGGCATTGCGCGGCCCTCTGGGAACAACGGCGCTTGATACGACCGTTCTCACGATTGGCAGCAGCCCGGATAATCAGTTGGTCATCGATGACCCGAAGGTGTCGGCCTATCACGCCGAAATCCGCCCTGAGGGTCAGAGATACAGCATTACTGACCTGGGAAGCATCCACGGCACCTATGTAAACTCGCAGCGACTCGACTGGAATACGTCACACCTGCTTGGCCCCGGCAACTCCATTACGATAGGAGATAGCACGTTCAAGTATGAAGAGGGTGACGCTTCGCATTTCGCGTTTGCATCGGATGGAGCGGTGAACACGGCGGAAACATCCAACGGTGCGCCAACACTGGAAGGCAATGCTGACTATGCCTCGCCACAGAGCTATGAGCAGCCGTCTCCAACACAGCCCGTTGCTGGCATGGCTCCAGCGTATCCGGCCTATGCTCCCCCGGCCCGGCGTTCGCGGCGGCGCTGGCTGTGGATCGGTCTCATTATTGTGGTCATTCTGGGTATCGCGGGCGGAGCGGCCATTGTGTTTTTCACGCGCGCCACGCCTGAGAAAACCCTCGATGCCTATTGCAACGCGCTGCGCGGGCAAGATTACGCCAGCGCCTATACTATGCTCTCCTCTTCGTTGCAACACGCCGCGACGGAGCGGGAGTTCGCGGCCAAACAACAGGCCGTAGGACGCACCACCATCTGCACGCACGATAGCGCCAATGTAACGGGCAACGAAGCAACCGCCAATCTCACGCTCATTTCTGGTGGCCTGAGCTACGCGGGCATCATCTCGCTCACCTCGGCCAGTGGCGACTGGAAGATCAGCGTCCTGCTCTCTTCCCCGCAGTTGACCCTGACCATATTCTGTAATGCGCTACGCGCCGGAGATACCCATACAGCTTATAACGAGTATTCGCAAAGCTTGAAAAACGCCAACTCAGAAGTGGCGTTCACGCAAACATTTGGCGGCGTTACCTGTATCTTCAGTTCGGTCAACGCTTCCGGCAATGCAGGCACCGCCAACATCGTCTTTGTCAACTCGGCAGGTCCATCAACGCCCTACGTGGTACTGCTCATTCAAGACCCCGCCAACAACAGTGATTGGCGCATTGACGGCATACAGGCAGCCTGATTTGTGAGCAATTTAGCATAGAAAGTGTGGCTATTTAACAGACAGACAGGCCAAAGCATGATACACTACGGCCAGAAACTGTCATTGTCAGCGATAAAGGAGTTATGCATTTTATGGAAGCCAATCTGAACGGCCCGATGGGACGCATCGATTTAAGATCAAACGTCCTCACCATAGGACGCGCGCCAGATAACCAACTGCCCTTGCAGGACCAGCAGGCGTCCTCACACCATGCCGAAATTCGACCCGACCCGCAGGGCTACCTGCTGGTGGATATGAATAGCAGAAACGGCACCTTCGTCAATGAGCAGCGCCTGATGCCGCAAACGCCGCGCCTGCTCATCTCCAGCGATATGATCCGCATCGGCGAGACCCGCCTGACCTACGAAATAGCCGGTGCCGACGAAGCGACCGTGCGCGCCAACTCCGCCGATTACGCCAATCCGGGCTATTCTCCAACCGTCGCCGTCCCGCCATCCCAGTCTGACTATATGAACTATCAGCAGCCAGCACCATCTCCTTCGAGCTTTCAGCAGCCACCACCAGCCTATTCCAACTACCAGCAGCCGCCATCCGCGCCAAACTATCCGCAGGCCAACCAGCCAGCCTATGGTCAACCGCCGCAACAGCAGCCCTACCCGACGCCATCCTATCCTCAGCAGCCGCAGGGCTACCCGCAGCAGGCACCCTGGGCAGGCGCGCCCGGCCAGTTCGGCGCGCCACCTGCCGCTCCAGCCGCGCCACCCAAAAAGCGCCGCACCGGCCTGGTAATCGGCATCATCATCCTGCTCCTGATAGTAGTTGGCGGCGGCATCGGAGGCTTCCTCTACATCAACCGCTCGACGCCGGAGAAAACGCTATCAGCTTATTGCACTGCATTACAGAACAGCGACGCGCAGGGAGCCTTCAATCTCCTGTCGGCTCGTGCTCAGGGCCAGACGAGTGTGGCAAACTTTA
Source organism: Ktedonobacteraceae bacterium (assembly GCA_035716135.1). Lineage (GTDB taxonomy): Bacteria > Chloroflexota > Ktedonobacteria > Ktedonobacterales > Ktedonobacteraceae > CF-113. The sequence goes on along the minus strand of DASTKD010000563.1, from coordinate 610 downwards.
CCAAAGCGTTCCAGTTAATAAAAACGCCAGCCGTTGGCGGTATCAAATCTTGCACATTTACGAATGTGCAGCAGAGCGGCAACAACGCCACAGCCGATGTGACAGTAGTTGCTGGTAATCCCGCGATACCCTCCAAACCTGGCAAAGCGTTCCTGGTCGATGAAAATGGCTCCTGGAAAGTGGACGAATCACCACAGACCACGCCGTAGGCATAAAGCAGGGGCGCGATTGATCGCGTCCCTACTGAATATTACCGATCAAACCCCGTAATGTACGTCCCTCCGGCCTGTAGGGACAAGGGGCGGATGTGGGGAAGGGCGGGGGCCTTGTGCTTGTCCTCGTCGGGATACATAATCCGGCGAGGCATCTTGCCCTCCCAATGGAATCGGTCTGCCACGAGGACAAGCACAAGGCCCCCTCATCCACCCCGCACCACCCCTTGTCCCTACAGGACGAAGCAAACGATTCGCATGATTCCCTGTTTTGGCTGGTAACATTCATCAGTAGCCTGTGAAGATTAATCCACAATATTGCGCTTGACATACACATTACCAGCCTCTACAATGACCGCATAAAAATTACGAGATGAATCCGCTTCATCATGGCGCTG
>DASTKD010000562.1:0-3169 GCA_035716135.1 Ktedonobacteraceae bacterium | reverse complement strand
GCGCTTTCGCATCTTTATCGATTTTGCCCCAACCATTGAACGCGCCCCAATGCTGCCACCCGCCGAGCTTGACGCCCTGTTACGCGCGCGCTGGTTAGAGGTTGCAACCTTCACCTGCACGCAGCTTGGCAGCGGCTTTCTGGCGCAGGCAAGCTATACTGGCCTCTCATCGTTCACGCTGGACGATCTGGCCGGAAACATTCATGTTCAGGCGAAAGCGCTGGCGGCGGCAGGCCGTCACGTCGATACGTGCCTGCTCGACCTGCATAAAGCGCGCAAACGGGCCAGGAGTTTTCTAAAGTATGCCGAGCGCCATGCCCTGGTGCAGCACAGCGCCAAACGCGCATGGACGCCAACACTTAACGAAGTTCCTCCCAACCTGCGCCCAACCGAGGTAGGCTATGACCGCGCCCCGCTCACCTATGCCCTCAACGAACTCCACGAAATGCTCAACGGCGTATGAATGCCCTGGGAAATCGCGGTTTACATGAGTAAAGGCGATGTGATATACTCAGTTCAGCCAGGAGGAGCGAATGGACGATCTGAGTGTTTTTACAGGCAATGCAAACCGGCCTTTGGCAGCAGCCATCTGTAAACATCTGCGCATCCCATTGGGCGACGCGGATGTTTTTCAATTTAGTAACGAAAATATCTTTGTGAAAATCAATGACAATGTGCGCGGGCGCGATGTTTTTGTCATTCAACCGTTCAGCTTTCCGGTCAACCGCTCCATCATGGAACTGCTCATCATGATCGACGCCCTCAAACGCGCCTCCGCCGCTCGTATCACCGCCGTCATTCCCTACTATGCCTACGGTCGCACCGATAAGAAGGACCAGCCGCGCGTACCCATCACGGCCCGTCTCATCGCCGACTGCATCACCGTCGCCGGAGCGCATCGCGTCCTGACCATGGATATGCACGCCGGCCAGATTCAGGGCTTTTTCAACATTCCCGTCGATGAACTGACCGCGCAAATCCTCCAGGCGCGATACTTTGTCGAAAAAGAGGGAGACGATTTCACGGTAGTCGCCGCCGACGAAGGGTTCGCCAAAAAAGCGCGCAAGCTGGCCGACCGTTTAAACGCCCCGCTTGCCATTGTAGAGAAACGCCGTCACGGCAACAACGGCACCGCCGAGGCGATGGGCATCATCGGCTCCGTGCAGGGCAAACACGCCCTGATCGTCGATGACGAAATCGATACCGCCGGCTCGCTCACCCAGGCCGTGCGCGTAGTGCATGAGCAGGGCGCGCGTAACGTCTTTTGCTGCGCCACGCACGGCATATTCTCCGGCCCCGCCATCGAACGCCTCAAATCCGCCCCCATCAAAGAAATCGTGATTACCGACTCCATCCCTCTCACCGAGCAGAAACGCCTGCCCAACATGACCGTTCTCTCGGTGGCCGAGCTGTTCGCCGGCGCGATCAGCAGGATTCATGATGGGAGATCGGTGACGGAGTTGTTCCGGTAGTGCCTGAAAATTGCTCAGTTAAAGCTCTATGAGCATCGCTAAACATATGTTATAATAGCCCTCAATTACATACTATGTACACAAGGCACCCGCTGAGGGTGCCACTTTATGGGCAGAGAAAGGGTAGAGGGGCTATCATGAAGCCACTTGTAGCTATTGTGGGCCGACCGAATGTTGGCAAGTCCACTTTCTTTAATAGAATGATCGGTGATAGGGTCGCTGTGGTTGAAGATTTGCCAGGTACCACGCGCGACCGCATTTATGGCGATACCGATTGGAATGGGCGCGTGTTCACACTGATTGACACGGGCGGGCTGGAATTCGGCTCCGACATCCCTGTCGGGCAGGTTGGTTTGACGGGGCAGCCCGGCGATATTATGCAGCATGTGCAGGCGCAGGCCGAATTAGCCATCGAAGAGGCCGACGTAATCATCTTCATGGTCGATGCGAAGGCCGGTATTACCGCTGCCGATGAGGAAGTTGCCGATGTGCTGCGCCGCACCGAGAAGCCGGTTATCCTGGCCGCGAACAAGGCTGACAATGCCCGCACGCGCCTGGATGCCGTCGAATTTTACCAGCTTGGAATTGGCGATCCCATCGATCTGTCATCCACGCAGGGCGTGGGTACGGGCGATTTGCTTGACGCTGTTGTCGAAGCCCTGCCGCCTGAAGAGGAAGCCGCCAACGAGGAAGACGACAGTATCCCGCATATCGCCATCGTAGGACGGCCCAACGTGGGCAAATCGTCGCTGCTCAATGCCATCCTGGGTTATAAACGCGCCATCGTCAGCGATGTTCCAGGCACGACGCGCGACGCCATCGACACCGAACTGGAGTTTCAGAACCGCAAACTGCTGCTCATCGATACCGCCGGTATTCGCCGGCGCGGGCATATCGGGCCGGGCGTCGAAAAATTCAGCGTGCTGCGTTCGGAACGCGCTATCGAACGAGCCGATGTCGCTATTCTCGTCGTTGACGCCAGCGAAGGGTTAGCAGCCCAGGATACGCATATCGCCGGCATGATTCAAAATATGAGCAAAGGTGTAGTGGTCGTCGTCAATAAATGGGACCTGGCCCAGGAACAGCGCCGCGCCGCCCGCGAAGGGCAGGAGCCTGATCCTAAAGACGAGATCGAGACGGCGGAAGCCTATCGCCGCATCATCGCCGAAGGTCTCAAGTTTATTCCCTACGCGCCCATCATCTTCACCTCGGCGAAGACTGGCTATCATGTGAAATCTCTGCTTGAGAGCGCCATCAGCATTTCCGACATGCGTTTCTTCCGCGTCTCCACCTCGCGTTTGAACGAGGTCGTGCGCGATGCTGTGCGCCGCCACAATCCCACTGTTTTTAAGGGCAAAGTCGCCAAGATTTACTACGCGACGCAGACGCAGGTCAACCCGCCCACCTTCGTCTTCTTCGTCAACGATCCACAGTCGGTGCATTTCTCCTACGAACGCTACCTGGAGAACCAGCTACGCGCCGAATTCGGCTTCAAAGGAACAGGTATCCGCATGTTCTTCCGCGCGCGTCCCAAATCAGAGCAGAACGAGCGCAGATAGAGAAACGCGGGGGACAAGAGTGTTCTTGTCCCCGCATTTTTAAGATACGGAAGGCGACCGCAAGGGTCGCCTCTACTATGAGACGAAGTGGCTCTCCAGGCTCGTTCATAGTAGAGGCGACCCTTGCGGTCGCCTTCC
>DASTKD010000561.1:0-2513 GCA_035716135.1 Ktedonobacteraceae bacterium | reverse complement strand
TGTAACAAACTCAAGCGTTTGTTACAGTTCATCAGCAGTCCAGAGCACCAAATACGCGAGAAGGATTGTGTGGATAGCACCTCTGCTGCTCAGGCGGTAGAAAAACTCATTCAAGAATACGGTAAACTCGTTTTTCACACGATTTATGGACTGACGGGCAACCGTGAAGAAAGCCAGGACCTCACCCAGGATACCTTTCTCCAGGCCCTCAAATCGATTGATGCCGCGCGCGCCAAAAGCGGCCTCCATTTTCACGCCAAAGCCTGGCTCATGCAAATCGCGCTCAACAGCGTGCGGATGCAGCGCCGCCGCGACAGCCTGTTTCGTTTTATCCCTTTCTCGCACATGGAAAACGCGCGCAAAGAGAGCGTACAAACCGCTTCAAGCGCGCCAACCGATGGCGTAATAGATCAAGAGGCGGCTCCGCTTCAGCCAGCAGGCTATGGCGCAAATGCGCAGGCCGATCTGGAAAGCGTAACGGCAGAGCGAGACGCGGTACAGCGCGTCATGCAGCAAATCAGTCCTCCATTGCGCGAATGCCTGCTGCTTTCGATTATCGGGCAGTTTTCAACGGTTGAAATCGCCCGTTTGCTCAATATCGAAGAGGCGGCAGTGCGCCAGCGACTGGCACGGGCGCGCAAACAATTCCAACAACTCTACGCGCAAATGGGCGGCGAAGAACTCATCGACGCGCAATCTCCCATCAATTCCTCAGGCATGTCACAAAACCGACTCCCCAGGCATCATAGTCCTATAGAACGTGTTGAGAGCCGGGCGTTTCACGCTCTTTCTCAACCATAAACGTTTTGGAGGACATATGCGCAACGATTCAATCGAGACGATGCTGCTGCGGCACTATGGTAGCGCCGCGCCCGCTCCGGTTGACCTGGAAGCGCGTTTACTGGCATCGGTACAACAGGAAGCAACCGACATTCAGGCACGCCAGAGAACGGCCAGCGCGTGGCGCGAGCAGCGTGTGAGCCGCCGCCGTGTCTTGCGTCTGGTCGCAATCGGCAGCGCTGGTCTGGGCGTACTGAGCATTGGATTAGAGGGGCTGCGCCAGGTCGAAGCCAGCTTGATTGGTCATGACGCCAACAAGTCGGCCTACACCTGATTCCCCCGACCTTAGACCAGACATCTAATCCATGAATCTCAACGTAGTTTCATGTAGGGACGCGATTGATCGCGTCCGTTAATCGCGTCGATTGATGCGTCCGCTACCCGCGTCCATCGAAATACACGGGCTGTATTGTTTCTATAGAGTTAAGAAAGGGCATTGTCATGATTCCAGGATTCCACGGCTTCGACTTGATCGTCATTCTTATTATCGCGCTGCTTATTTTTGGCCCCAAAAAGCTGCCTGAAATGGGTTCCGCTATCGGCAAGAGCATTAAAGAGTTTCGCAAGGGCGTGAGCGAGCTAACCCAGCCTAAGCCCGAAGAGGAAGAGTATAAGTTGCCGGTCGCCAAAGACACCATTCCCGCCAAACCTGGACTGGGCAGCGTTCCTTACGAGGGCGAGATGAGTGTGCCGTCGTCTACGGCCAGTAACGAGGCTCCGCGTAAAGAACATTCCATTGATTAGTCGTTGCCAGGAGAATGGCGGGCTCATGTCGGCTAGCATATCGCCCGCTCTACAGGAGTAGATATGGCAACTAACGTAGATCAGCAGGACCCTATGGCTACCTTCAATGGCCTGTTCGACAACGAAGACCCTGATGGCGCGAGTATGTCCCTCGTGGACCACCTGGAAGAACTGCGCCAGCGCATTTTCAAATCGCTGATAGCAGTTGTGCTGGGAGCCATTGTCGCCTTCATCTTCCGCGTCCAGATCATGAACTTTCTGACGCTGCCGCTGCCCAAACAAGCCGCAGATGTGCTTGGAGTTGGGAAAGACCACAAACTAATAGTCACAGGTCTGGCGGAAGGCTTCACTGTTTTCCTCAAGCTCTCCATTGCCGTAGGTATTCTTGTTGCAATACCCATTATCCTTTACCAGATCTGGGCCTTTGTCTCGCCGGGACTCTATCCTAAGGAGAAGAAAACCGCCCTGCCCTTTGTTTTCCTGGGCATTATCCTCTTCGTGGCGGGCATAGCGCTCGGCTTCGTCGTGCTGCAATACCCGGTGCAATGGCTTATCAACTTTGGCTCCAGCAACTTCACCGAGCTAGTCACGGCTGATAGCTACTTTACCTTTGTGGCCTTCTTCCTGCTGGCCTTCGGCATCGTCTTTGAGATACCGCTCGTGCTGACCTTCCTGGCCCAGCTCGGGCTAATCACCTCTCAGACATTGAGAAAGAAGCGGCCAACCGCGCACGTCGGTATGTGGATCGCCGCCACATTCCTCACGCCCGGCGCGGACATCTACAGCCCGATCATCCTGGGCGTCGCAATGTCCGTCCTTTTCGAGCTGACGATTGTGTTCATCCGCATCACAAAGCATTAAAAATGAAACAAGTTCCCACAAAAGGGAAGAGGGATGCGCGACCTGATCGCCGTCAGCGATCAGGTCGC
>DASTKD010000560.1:0-5904 GCA_035716135.1 Ktedonobacteraceae bacterium | reverse complement strand
GGTCGCCACTACCATACACGAAAAACAGGGAGCAGGCGTCATATAGTAGTGGCGACCCTTGCGGTCGCCATGTCCCCGGCGCGTCGCCATGCCCCGCGCGCAATCAATGAACTTACACGTCAAACGCTCTCTTGATGGGCTAAGCGCGTGATATGCTGTAGGCAGAAGATTACCCATTATTGAGAGAGGCTACTTCTATGGCATTACAAGACCCCTTGCCTGGCAAATGGCAGCTTTTTCGCATCTGGGTCAGCGTTGGGCTGCAATCGTTTGGGGGTGGGGCATCGACTACATTTTTGATACAGCGCACGTTTATCGAGAAGCATAAATGGCTTTCAATGGAAGAGTTTACGTACCTGTGGAATTTATGTGTACTCACTCCGGGCATCAATCTGATCGCCATGACGGTGTTGATCGGACGCAAACTGGGCGGAGCTGGGGGCATCGCTGTTTCCCTGGCTGGAATGCTGTTGCCCAGCGCGCTGATTACCTGCCTGCTTACGGTTGGCTTCAAAAGTGTTGAAAACCAGCCTGCGGTGCAGGCCATCCTGCGCGGCGTGGTTCCGGCTACCGGCGGCATTATGTTGCTAGTGGGGCTGAATTTCGCGCTGCCACTCATCCGTAGAGGCTATAAAGAGGGAGCGCTTTATCTGTCGATGAGCGGCGTGCTTATCGTTGTCTTTGCGCTGGCTATTATTTTCTTGAAGCTCTCGGTGATCGTGGTAATTGTGGGCGCGGTTTTTGTGGGCGCTTTCTTCTTTGTGCCAAAATCGGCTTCTCCTCTGCCTGGGAAAGGAGAGGAGAAACGGCCATGATTAACCCGTTGATCTACTTTCTGCTCTTCCTCAAAGCCTCGCTTTTCTCGACGGGCGGCTTTAGCAATTTGCCCAGCCTGCACCAGGATTTGATAGCCAACGGCTGGGCCGTCGAGGCCGATTTCGGTCAATCGATTGCTATCGGCCAGATCAGCCCTGGCCCTAACGGCTTATGGGTCATCAGTATGGGCTATCTCACCTATGGCTTTCCGGGCGCGGCGCTTGCCCTGATCGCCATTACCATCCCCGCCTTGCTGGTACTTGTCGTTTCTGCCGGTTACACACGCATCGAGCATCGCGCGTGGGTGCAGGGCGCGATGCATGGCGTCTCGCTCGCCGTCGTCGGACTGCTACTCACCGTCGTCGTGACGATCCTGCGCCAGCCCGGCGTTGACTGGAAAGGGCTGTTGATCGCCGCAGTCGCCTTCGGGCTGGCCTTTAGCCGCAAGGTCAATATCCTGATTATTCTGAGTCTGGCGGGACTCGCGGGGTTTTTATTGTATCGATAACATGGGAGCAATTTCCTCCCATTCGATGCTGGTCTGGCGTCCGTTGTCGAATTCCTCCATCAGCCAGGCGTAGGCTTTTTGCAGGCGGGGATCGTCCTTATGGATGTCGAGACCGGTGTGCTGGCGCACGAGGAAGATCAGTCCCGCCAGTCCGCTTTCTTTGGTGAGCGATACCTCAAGCGGTCTGCCCAGTAGTTGTGGCACGTTGAAGGGCGCGTACATCCACCAGAATTTGTTGAGGCCGTCGGCATGGATGCCCGCCCTGGTACGGTGCGCGTCACGGCCATACAGCGGGTATTTGGCAGGAACTGGTTCTCCCATGCCCGCGTAAAGCGTTACCAGATCGTTCAAAGCTGTGAAATCTGGCTGCTTTTCGCGGAAGTAGCCCATGCCCGACAGGTGCAACAAAATGGCTTCGAGCGGAGCGTTACCTGAGCGTTCGCCCTTGCCAAGCGAGGTGCCATTGATGACGCCGCAACCGGAGCGGATGGCCGCCAGGCAGTTTGCTACTATCAGCCAGGTATCGTTGTGCGGGTGAAACTCCAGATCCGCCGGTTGCAGACCCAGTTTGCGCATCTCCTGAAAAATGCGCGGAATGCTGCGCGGCAATGCTACATCCTCAAAGGGCAAACCCAGGCCCATCGTATCGCAGATGCGAAATTTCGGGCGCATTTCAGGACCATACGCCGCGCTGATCTCCAGCGCATTCTCGATAAAGGGGCGCATGAAGTCCATTGGAGCGCGCGTGGCGTCTTCGAGGTGCAGCCGGGGGCGAATGCCAGCATCCAGCGCCATCTGCAAGGCTTCAAGGTAGGTCTGAGCGGCCTGATTTCTGCCGCCGGGCTTGAACTTGTGGAATGTATGATAGTCCGAAGCGGAGGCCAGCATTCCGGTTTCGCGCACACCCAGACTGCGAATCAGCACAACATCTTTAGCCGTCGCCCGAATCCAGGTTGTTGGCTCGATGGGCGCGCCTCCCTGATAGCGTTCCAGCGCGCCTTGCAGCGCTGCGCGGTCTGATGGACGATAAACGAAGAACTCGGCCTGCCGAATCGCGCCAGACTCGCCTGTAAAGCGGCACAGGATGTCGTAAATTTTGAGACTCTGTTCGGTTGTAAGCGGCAGTCCGCCTTGCTGCCCATCGCGGTGCGTCGTCTCGGTCGTCCACGCCTCGGCTGGCAAGGTGGCGGGACGCTTAACCCAGTCATACACCGGAAAAGCATCGCGCGGAAAACTGCTCAGAAAGTATTCAGGTTCGTTCGGTTCAGGAATGGTAAACATTATTCTATCTCCTTGTAGGGACGCGATTGATCGCGTCCGTTTCTGATTCGATGCATCCATGCGAGGCATGTTGGAGGACGCGATCAATCGCGTCCCTACTTCTCCGTCAAGCTTGAGTAAGCCGTCCTGGCTGTCATTCTGAGCGCAGCGAAGAATCTCAAATCGGCGGGAGATTCTTCGCTGCGCTCAGAATGACAGCCAAAGGAGTTCAATGAAGCTTGACCGAGTACTATATATCATCCTCTATCAGTTGTACCCGATAGTTTGATGAAAGTCAATGGATTTCGATATTATTCTAAATAACTTGATTTATATTGATTTACCCGGATAAACATCCAGAAATATTGACAAAGCGGGCTATAGCCTCTATGATTGAGGTAGGAGAAGACAAAGCATGATCGAGTTAGAAGGCGAACAATACCTGGACGGGGACGAAGCCAGCAATTTTCTGGGAGTCAAATTGTCCACGCTGTATGCCTATGTGAGTCGTGGCGTACTCAAAAGCTACAAGCAGGGCATCAAGCGCCAGCGTCTCTATAAGCAGACCGAACTGGAGGCTTTGCTGCGCTTGCGTCCCGGCGATGCGCCTTCGCCTGGCAATACTGCTAAAGTAACAGAAGATGCAGAGTCCTCTAAGAAGAAACCCACCGATATTCCGCTTGCTGAAGATTGGGTGCCATATACCTGATGCAAGAGACAACCAGAGAGGCGCTGGCGATTGCCAGTGCAGCCGGGGGCTTTAAGGGCGTTTTCGCGCACGGCGTATTGAGCGCATTTGAAGCGGCGGGTATACGCGCTGGTGCTTATGCTGCTACGTCATCAACGGTTTTTCCCGCCATCTCTGCCGCTATTGGGCAGGCCAACGATATCGCCCTGAAATACTGGCGTGTGGCCTTACAAACCCTTGAGCAGTCGGGCAAGAGTATGAGCGATTCGGTGCTTGAGACCATTACCGCATCGGGACACATCTTGCGCACTCAGCCATTTCTGCCTGGTATGCCGCGTATCGTGCTTGCCACCAGCGCCGTGATAACCGCCGAAGCCGCGCAAGCAACGCAAGGAGACGGAGCCAGAAGGCTCGGACGCCGCCTCTTATTGCAGGCCGCGCGCGGCGATCGTAGCTGGGCCGATCAACACTTGCAAGCCAATCTATTCGACACAGCCGCCAGTGATGAGCAACATCGTCTCACCAGCGCCACTATGGATGAGGTGATTTACGCATCTACGCGTATGCTTCATGCCTGGAATATTCCGGCCTGGATAGCAGGTCGCCCCTATATCGATGGCTATTATACCTGCGCCTGTCCTGCTATCGAGATGGCGCAGCGTGGTTATCGTGAGATTATCGCCATCGCCAACGAGCCGGGCGTGCTGTATCACGACATATTCCAGAGCGAAGCCATCCCTGACAACTGGCAGGGCATCCCCATCCACATTATCCGCCCGGAAATCGACCCGGCTACGCTGGGCGCGGGCTTCACTGATGTCACAGATGAAGGATTGGTAGCGGGCTATCAGCATGGATTAGAAGTGGGTCGGCAGTTTGTTGAACAGTGGAATAAGTAAAGGGGAAATGAGGACAAAAAAAATAGATGCCCCAACGTTGGGGCATCTCACAACTCACACATATATTTATGACATTTTGGAGGCCAAAAGTCAAGCTTTTTTGGGCGTTTCGGCCAGATATTTAGAGATCATGGCTGTCATCCTGAGCGCAGCGAAGGATCTCTACATTGTCCGGTAAGCCAGATCCTGAGCGCAGCGAAGGATGACAGGGGGAGCCGCGAAGGATATTTACAGGTTTTATCTCCCCGCCGCGAAAAATACTATCCAACCGCCGCCGTCCCAGGTCGCTTGCAGGTAGTAGCAGCCCGCCTGGGGGATGTACAGGTTGATCGACCGGATATTCCATTGCTGGTCATCGGTGGTATGGTTGGATATGCTGCTATCGCCCGGATTGTACTGGTAGTTGACGATCAGATCTTTTTCATGGGGATCGAAGCCAAACCATAGAGGGTAGATGCTTCCGGCGATGCCGCCCTGCAACTTGATCGCGCCAGAAAAGTTGGTAGCCCCGACGAGTTGTATCTGTTGATACCAGCCTAACTCAGGCGGGCGCGCCCGCACCAGGTGGTTCAGAACGGCGCGTGGTCCGGTAAAACCCGTCACCCACAGAGGCGCGCCACCGACGCCGGCGGGTAGTGAGGGAGCATCAAAATTCTGGGTCAGCGTGTTTTGCGGACAAGCGGCAGGCGTGGCATCCAGTTCCGCGAACGGCATGACCACAGGCGGAGTGCTGGCGCTCCAGATGAGTACTTTTTTGCCGTTGAACTGTGATTGGATGTCTTCCCCAACAACCAGTGGCGATGATTGGGAACTGATTACGGGCGTAGGGGAAGCGGGATGCGCGAAGAGAGCGGATAAATTTGCTTGTAGCAAGGGATAGCCGACGGGCAACACAACAAAGAGCAGGCAGAGCGCGGTTGCGACGATGCCCGCCTGCCACAGCCGCGAGCGCAGTCTGGGACGAGCCGCCAGTGTACGTAGCAAGGCGGGAGCGCTACTTCTCTTGCGCTCGCCGGGTAAATCACTGATTTCCAGCTCGCTGTCATCATGCTCGGATTCGTTCATAATTCATGCTCTCCGGTGGCAATGTTCCCTGTAGATGTCCCATCCGTCTAACATATTATAACAAATGGACATCAGAACACCCTGATTGAATTTTTAACAATCAAAAACATAATTGCGCTAAACGGGTGTCTCAGAACTGTAGGGACAGTGGGTGGGGTTGGGTGGATGAGGGGGCCTTGTGCCTGTCCTCGTCGTATCGTGATTCTGTTGGGGTTCTATGATGCCTGTTGAAGTATCTACACATGAACGTTAAGGAAATCCAGAGGGATCGCATCCTAACGAGGACAAGCACAAGGCCCCCACCCCTCCCCGCGTCCGCCCCTTGTCCCTACAGAACCGGGCTATGTAATCATCCTATTCGGTGATCAAAAAAACATAAGAAGTGTCACAACGTCAAAGGGTGAAGCTGGCTGATCCAATAAGCTCCACCGGTTTCTCGTCGATCTGGTCCGCGAAATCCGCCGTCAAACGTTTCCATGTTTCTTCGCCGCCTAGATGATAGATTGTTATGCCTGCCAGCTTTGGCGCGATCGTGCTATCGCCCACGAATAAGATAGTAACAGCATGGCCGGATTGTCGCACGCGCGCCAGCGCGTCCAGCAATGGATCGCTAATGGCGCTGGTGACGACCACTACGGTTGCCCCGGCTGGCAAGCGCCCGCGCTCGG
>DASTKD010000559.1:0-5647 GCA_035716135.1 Ktedonobacteraceae bacterium | reverse complement strand
GGCCGCCACGGTTCTCTCCCCCGTCTCCTCCATCCCGCACATGGAAGGCGACACGGTTTCCGAGCTGGCGCGCTGGATCCCCGAGCAGCTTCGCAAGGGGGCGAGCCGCATCGTGCTCGCGCAGAAGGTCGGCGACGGCGGCCATCACACCGTCGACGAATGGACGCTCGCCGAGCTTGACTTTGGCGCGTGGTATCGCGATCGATGGTGTCAATATTTTTAATGGCGTGAACCATCGCATCGACATCCTTGACCAGGAAGCCGGTCTTCCCGTCCACAATGATTTCAGGCGCGGCTCCCCGTAGAAAGGAGATGACCGGGCAGCCCAGCGCCATTGCTTCGATCATCACCATGCCAAAGGGTTCTTCCCACTCTATCGGATTGAGAAACGCGCGCGCTCCACTGAAGAGATTGGCCTTCTCCTTCATGTTCGCCGGCCCGATATAGCGAATTTGCTGGTTGTCGATTTGCGGTTTGATATGCTCCTGAAAGTAATGCACCGATTCTGGCATATTGCGATCCACCGTTCCGGCCAGAATAAGCGATACTCCCGCCTCCTTCGCAGCTTGAATAGCCAGGTGCGCCCCTTTATCAGGAACGCATCGTCCCAGCCAGGCGAAGTAGTCGCGTCGCCTTGTGCGTGCCGGCTGAAGCTGACCCACAGGTAAGCCGTGATAGACGACCCCCACAAAATCTAGTGGATATGTTATCTCGTTGCGAGCGTGTTCGCTGATGGCGACGATGGGCAACGATGAGGCCCAATCCATGTAAAGCGGGTCCGCGTCTCCTACCCAGCCATTCGGTAAATGATCAAAGGGAAAGCGACTGTGCAGGGTTGTGACGTGAGGGACTTTCATATCAGCCATGAGCGGGAACAGGTAGAGGTCTGAACTCGCGGAGAGGTGCGTATGAACGATGTCAAAATTCTCCTGCTGTACAGCCTCCACCGATTTTTGCAGATGGTAGTAAGCCTTCAAGTGTGACTGCCAGGGAACGCCTGAATCAACCAGCGATTGGGGGAAAAAAGAAACGAGCTTAGCAGAGGTGCGAGCATCGCCCGGCGCATAAAGCGTTACATCATGCCCCTGCTCAACCAGCTCTTCTATCAGGTTGTACAGGACGACCTCCGTGCCTCCATAATTTTTGGGAGGCACGGGAAACCAGCCAGGCGCGATCTGTGCGATCTTCATGTTTTTAAGCCATTTCGAGTAGTTAGAACAGGCGGAAACGACGGCGTGGACGCCTCACATAGCTGCCGCGCCGGTAGTAGTAGCGCGATGCATAGCCATGATAACGGCGATAGGCGAAACGACTCCACAGGAACACCAGGATTGCCGCGACAATAATGGAACTGATTAAAGGGACACCGTTCAGAGTGGGTTCGTCTCCAATGTGAAAGTGGAACACTCCCACGATCAAAAAAATGGCTATAAACCCGACTACAATAGCGCCTATGATGCCATCTGGCGCGCGTCGCCCCGCGATCAGTTCACCAACTACACCCACAATGGCCGCGATAATAAGCCAGATGATTAACGCCGTAAATGTGATAGTCATTTGCTATCTCCTCCTTCAATAAGAACAACCCGCGACCTCTACATGAGGATGCCCGTTGTTCATCTGCTTAATAACACGTATTAAAAGCACTATTGAATTCAAAGTGAGGGAAGGGTCGGATGCCTGCAAGTGGCGTCCCTGATGAAATTTGCCGACCGAATGCGGGAATCAGCGCGCCTGCGTCCTGATGAACGTTGCCAATTGAAAAGGGTAATCCTACCCGTCGTCCTGTAGGGACACGGGGCGGGGGCGGGTGGATGTGGGGGCCTTGTGCTTGTCCTCGTCGGGGTACGTCATCTGGTAGGGCCTCACGTCATCCCACTGAAATCATGTGGCGAGGAGGACAAGCACAAGGCCCCCACATCCACCCGCCCCCGCCCCTTGTCCCTACAGTTCCGGGGAGACTGTTTCGTACATTACCGTTTTCGGTTGGCGAAAATTGCCAGGTTGGCTTTCCTCTCATTTAGTCACTACAGGCGGCACGAAGTTCGACTTCAGACCCGCATGGCGTTATCGCGCTTATTATCGAGGGAAGGCGAACCAGCTTTCTTCCGGCGGTCGAGCAGCCAGCGCAGCGTCCCTTCCTGGGAACTGGTCAACCACCAGAGCGCGCCCGCAGCCAGCAAGATGAGCATGGGTTCGATGGGGGCGCGGAAACGCGCGCTGCCATAGAAGTATAACGCCTGCGCGATGGTGAGCGCGATCATCGCGTAGATAAAGAGCAGTTCGCGCCATTTCCGAAGCGTGACCGCCAGGCCCACGAACGCCAGGGCGAAGATGGGGATAGGGAATGTCTCCATCATTGCCAGCACGATTTGTGATGGAAGCTGGCCGGGGAAGCGATCGATTGGCAAATCCGCCTCGTTAGTTGCCGGTCGCCACAGATTGAGAAAATGTAAGGTCAACAGGCGCGGCATGATACTTGCATGGTTTTTTATCCACTGCACCGCTGCATCTTTGTAGGCATTCTCGCGCGCCACTTCGCAGGGAGGCGTGCAGGTGAATAATGGGTAGGGTTCAGCAACATCGGGTCGCGTTCGCAGGGGGTCCCTCCAGATGCCATAATAATAGGGGTTGGTCAAAATCACATCATTATAAGCGCCCAGCAATACCGTGCCATCGCCCGTCGCTACCGGTACAAAGCTGTGAGAAACGACATAGTTGCGCACCGTCCAGGGCGCAATCAGTACGCAGGCTAGCAGCGCTGCCGCGATAAAACCGGTGATAGCCGGGCGGCGTTTCAGCACCTTGAGCCAGATCATCACGATGGCCCAGGCAACCACAATGCCAATTACAACAATCCCGTTTGGACGAGTGAGCGAAAGCAGCCCCAGCAACGCGCCACACAGTAGCCATAGACCGATTTTGCCCGTTCGGGCGCGTTGAATGCGAAAGAGTAGGTAACAAATGGCAAAGAGCAAAAAGATGTACAGGGATTCGGTGTAAAGCCAGCCGTCATAGATGTATAGTTCGGGATAAATAGCCGCCGCGATGCCAGCAATGATGCCGATGCGCGAGTTGAACATGTCGCGCGCGAACAGGTAAACCAGCACACAGGTACCTGAGCCAACCAGAGACAGGAAGATGCGCGCGAAATAGTCACCGGGGCCGAAGACGAGCGACAGACCCCCCAGCATAAACGGCCAGAGCGGCGCGCGATACACGGTGGAGATGTAGGGGTGCAGGCAGAAACAATGCTCTTTGATGATATTGAAGCCGATAGTCTGGTAAGCGAGCGAGTCGTACAGTGGATAGTACTGTCGCGCGACTATACTGTTATAAAGCACGCGCACGAGCAAGGCGAGACAGAAAATAGCGATGGCGGGCAGCCATGAGCGCAAGCGTTTCATCTTCATGATCTGATATACCAAATTCCTTTGTGGAAGTCTACACATCAGAGACGAACTATAAGATTTCAAGTAACAACTTGAACATCCATGCTATAAATATGCTATAATGAAAAAAAGAAAACATCGATGACGGAGAGGTTCATACAGATGGATAATCAACATTCACCGCAATCGGAGCCATTTCTTACCGATGAAAGCACCGTCTCGCAGCCAGACCTGTTTACCGGCACTTCGACGGTGATCGCGGAACCGCCCGATCCCCAGGTAGTCCCGTATCCGCCTCTGGTGCGCACTCATCCTCTGACCGATCAATCGAGCATATCGGCCTGTTTCATCCCGTACCAGCAGGATTTGCAGTTGCGCGGCAAGTCTGAATATACCATCACCTGCTTCCTTTCAGACCTGCGCATGTTAAGCGAATTTGTGGGACGCGATACCCCTGTAGGCCGTATTTCGAAGGAGCAATTGACCGATTGGCTGGTCAAATTGAAGTTCGGCAAAGGTAGGGATAAAACGCCCGCGCCTAAAACGATGGCGCGGCGCGTTACTTTCCTGAAGAACTTTTTCTCCTGGCTGTCCCGCGAAGGGGTCATCCGCGAAGATCCATCCGCCAGCCTGAGGTTGGAGCGCCCGCTTCCCCCGCTGCCTCAATTGTTGTTCGATGACGAAGTGCAGCGCCTGCTGACGAGCGCGGCGGATGACCCGCGCGCGCATTGCCTGATCTTCCTGGTGCTGAACGCCGGCCTGAAAAAGGAAGAGGTGATGGGACTCAAGATAGAGCAAATCGACCTGTCCAATCCGCAGGAACCGCTCATCACGGTACATTTTGACGCCTCTACCGGCAAACAACACCGCGAGCGCCGCCTGGCTCTCCCGCCAGGATTCGCTACTATCCTGAAAAAGTACCAGGCAAAGTACCACCCCGTCAGCGAATTGTTCGATTGCACCGACCGCAACCTGAATTATGTGCTGGCGCGCGCGGTCAAGGTCGCCGGCATCAATAAACGAGTCACGCTGCAACTGCTGCGCGACACCTTCGCTGTGCAACAACTCAAAAATGGTGTGCCGCCCGAAACCGTGCGCGAAAAGCTGGGCCTCTCCGACGAAGCATGGCTGGAGTCACGCGAGAAATACCGCCGATTGGCCTTTCCCAAATAATTTATCAGGCGGGGCATCTTTCAATCAGCGTACAAATGCCCTCCTAATTTGTATGCTTTTGTGCAGCATGAAGGCGTTCAGCAGAACGGCTCCGATGGCGAGCGGACCGGTGCAAAGCAGGCTCAATCCAAAGGAGAAATAAGCCAGCCCATAGGAGATGATGAGCAGGGGCAGGTAGAAGAGTACGCTGCTCACAAGCAGGAGCGTACCTGTGCGTTTTTTGCCCAGTAGCAGCCAGCCAACACCGAAGATACCTGTGAAAAGTGAAAGCACGACTTCAATGAACAGCAGTGTTTTAGGATTGGCACGAAAAAAGCGCCTGGTGAATGACTCCGCCGGATGTGAACTATCAATGGTTTTTGCTTTGGTAGCCTTTTCCTGCTTTTCTGGAGGAGCCTCTTGCGTGGGTGTATTGCTCAGGTTGGTGGGACGCGCCGCGTAGTTGCGTTCATAGAGAGGCTCTAAGTCCGGCGTATATTCCTTATACAGGAGATCAAAGGGAAAGGCATTCGTTTTTTTCCGCGTGGGCAAGATGGAATCGGTGCCAGTGCTGGCCTCGCTACTGGCCTGCGTCTCGAAGAGAGATGATCCGCATGAGGGACAGTACGTTCTATGTTCCGGTATTTCTTTGCCACAGCGTGTACAGACGGTCATGACCAGGTTCTTTCGGGCTATGCTAATGCGATTTGGACTACATACAGGTATTTCTATCAGAACGTTGTGTATCATAGCATATCATGCATCAGTTTGCATCGTCCATCCGTTTGCATTGCTGCTTATCTCGATAGTACCTCTTTGCGACGTTTGGGCTATTTGCCACGTTCCGCTGATCGATTGGAGCGCGGTCAGTACGCTGCTCGCGCCCGCTTTGCGCTGCTTTGCGCTTAACGCGGCTGGCGAAATAACCACAAGCGACGGGTGTATCACCTGTAAGACCGTGCGCAACTCTGCCGGAAATGCCTTGCCTGCATCACCAATCATTTGTACTACATCTGCCGCGAGATAGTGATGATCTATCGTCGTGAGCAGTCCTGTCAGCGCGTACTTACTCAGTGAGGTTGCGCTCAGCAGCAGCATACGCA
>DASTKD010000558.1:0-27968 GCA_035716135.1 Ktedonobacteraceae bacterium | reverse complement strand
GCGCTTTTGTACCTGTTCAATGAACTCTTCGTAATTCATGCTCTCCTCTTAACTCGTTCGGAACTCTTCTATCTCATCAACCCTTATTAATTTAGTATAGGAGGGCATTCCAAGTGATATTCTTCAGCACAGCACCCAGGTCCGCTGCTGGGTGCCATAGCGCTTGGAGTACTGTGTGGCCCCTGTTCCTGGTTCCGGGATTCAAGTATGAACGCTACCTGCGCGAAGTCATACAATCCGTTCCTGAGGCCGCAGTGAGGTAGGAGCAACTGGCTCCTGGCGGATCCGTGCAGCGGACTGCTATAGCGAGGAACGTTCTCATATTGAGAGAAGGAGGTTCTCCCTTTTTTCGCGAACAGCCGAATCGATGCCTGCCCGATCCCGGCTCTGTGCCGGTGATCAGGCAGGCATCGTCTGCGAGTCGCACCCTAAGCGCGTTCAGTACCGATCAAGCGGGCCAGTCCCAGGGCAATCAAAATGATGAGTCCGTTGGCGGCGTCGATCCAGAACGTCTGCACTTGCGAAAGAATCAGGATGTTTTGCACCAGCGCCAGCAAGATCACGCCGGTGAGAGCGCCAACCATGCGCCCGCGACCACCATCGAGGGAGATGCCACCAATGACGGCAGCCGCGAAGACTGAGAAGATGAGGTTATTGCCCTGGTTGGATGTGACCGCTACTACCTGCCCCGCCGTCATCAGGCCGGCCAGCGCGGCCAGCAGACCAGCGACAATGAAAACGCCGATGCGGACCCGGTCCACATGGATACCCGCCGCCCGCGCTGCTTCCGTGTTACCGCCGATGGCGTAGATAGCGCGTCCTACGCGGTGATACCTCAAAAAGAGCGCCGAGAGCAAGAAGATCGCGCCTGTGACCCAGACGGAAACGGGTACGCCAAACAGGTACTGCGAGCCTAAATAAATGAACTCGTCGGGCAGATGGTAGACGGTGCGCCCGCTTACGATGCCTACCTGAATACCGGCCAGCAGAATCAGCATTGCCAGGGTGAAGATGAAGGCGTTGAACCCCAGTTTGATTACCATGAAGCCGTTAATGGCTCCCACGATAAGTCCGATCAGCAGAACGATAGCGATACCGATAAATGGATTCCAGTTAGTACCCAGGCCCTGGCCGTCCGTTCCCACGATCAGCCATGCCCCCACCATCGGTGCCAGGCCGTATGTCGATTGCAGGGACAGATCAAACTTACCGGTCAGCAGAATCAGGGTTTCTGCCACCACAACGGCCCCTAACGCGGCAGATTGTTGTGCAACATTGATGAGATTAGCCCCGGTCAGAAAAGCCGAATTCACAAAGGCACCCACGACCAGGAGGAGAACGATCACCGGAAGCAGGGCGAGTTCCCGAATCCAACCGGCTACAATGTGCCGCCCACGCCGTCGCGACGTTCCGTCCATCCCCTCCGGCTGGTCTACCGGACGCTCCACTGTCGAATTACTCATTCCGATACCTCTTTCTCATTCCGATTCCCGGCGCGGGAAGTCGGCTCAAGGCCCTCGACCGCAGCGATCAGCTCATGCCGGTCCCAGGGTGCCTCACGATATTCCCTGACCAACCTGCCCTTGACCATAACGAGTAGCCGGTTGCAGATACGCAAGTCTTCAAGGTCGTCAGAGACCAGCAACACCGCCGTACCGCCATCCCGCGCTGCTCCGATCACATTGAGCAGCGTCTCCCTGGCGGCCACGTCAACGCCGACGGTCGGTGAGACCGCGACCAGCACGACAGGATGACGAGCCAGCGCGCGCCCGACCACAACTTTCTGCTGGTTCCCGCCGCTCAGTTGCCCGACTCGCTGGTTGAGACCATTGGCGACGATACCCAGTCGTTCCACCATACCGGCAGCCACCTGGTCGCTGGCGGAGCGCGAAACTATGCCCCGGCTCGATAAACGATCGAGGATGCATAAGGTCAGATTCTCCCCCACTCCGAGATAGGGAACGAAGCCGCGCGCATGGCGATCTTCAGGAACATAGGTAACACCCTGCCGGAGGGTGGCATCCACCTTGCCTGCGTGGATGGGCTTACCATCCAACCTGATCTCGCCCGCTTCCGGCTTCACCAAACCAACTACTGCGTCCGCAACGGTGGCCGTGCCAGAGCCTTGCAACCCGACCAGGCCGACGCACTCTCCTGCACTGACTACAAAGCTCACGTCCTGCACCGGGCCTAACGTGGCCGGGACACGCAAACGCGAAACTTCGAGCAGAGGCGTGGCCGACTCGCTGACCCGCGCCGGGGCGGCAATCTCCGTCGCTCGCTGCGGGGCGACTCCCACCATCGCCTCGACTAATCGATCCTGCTTGATCTCGCCGGTCGGCGCGCTCAAAACGCGCCCGCCGTTGCGCAGCACAGTGACGCGGTCGCACACATCGTAAATCTCCTCCAGATGATGGGAGATGTAAAGGATACCGACTCCACTCCCCTTGAGCCGCCGGATTCTTTCAAATAGACGTTCGATGGCGGCCTTTTCCAGCGATGCTGTCGGCTCATCGAGGATCAGGAAGCGCGCCCCGACTGAAAGGGCGCGGGCAATCTCAACCACCTGGCGCTGTTCAACGCTGAGGTCTCGCGCGAGGCGATTGACATCCAGGTCAAAGCCCCAGTCGAGCATGACCCGGCGCGCGCGGGAGCGTATGGCACGCCAGTTGATAATACCGTGATCATTATTGGTCGCTCGATTAAGGAAAACGTTCTCGGCGACTGTCAGGCTGGGTACCACCATCGACTTCTGGTAAACGCACGCGACCTGACGTTGCCAGGCGGCACGGTCCGCCAGAGCCGGTGCGGCCTCCGCCCCGAAGCTGACAACGCCGCGATCTGGCCGCAGCAGCCCGGTAAAAATGGCGACCAGAGTGGATTTCCCGGCACCGTTGCGCCCGACCAGCCCGTGACATTCGCCAACTCCCACTTCGAGCGAAACGTCGCGCAGCGCCTGAGTTTCGCCAAAGGCTTTCCAGACATCTTGCGCCATGCCAATGGAGGACCGGGCTACGTCCGGCCCTCCTCTACTGGATTCAGACCTTCCATTCGCAGGTTCCATTATATCCTTCTCTATTACAGGCTCTATCAAGAACCAGACTTCGCGTTGCCCCAGAGGTTCGGGTCGTTGACATTGGTGATGTCCACAACGGGTGCCGGTAGCGCGTCCTCAAGATTGCCCTGCAAGCTGACGATCGTGCTGTTGTGGTCGGTGGTCTGCCCGGCTGAATAGGTCTTCCCCTCGAGCGCCTGCTGCGCGTAGAAGATTGCATATTGTGCGTAGGCATTGGCTGGCTGCGAAATGGTCGCGTCAAGCATACCCGCGCGGATCTGCGCGTGTTCATGTGGCACACCATCATTGCCGATCAGGACGATGTGCGATGGACTGCCTACCTTAGTCAACTTGCCAATGGCCTGCTCAGCCGCGAGAATGCCATCCTCAGGCGCGCTCCACTCGACGTAGATGCCTCTCAGGTCTGAATACGTACTCAACGCTGTTTTGGCGTCGTTGACGGCGGTCGGCGTGTCCCATTTTGTGGCATATTCAACGGTCTTGAAATTCGGATAGTCCTTCTGGATTTCCTGCACACAGCCGTTGGATCTGTCCTGGCCGTTCAGGGAGGCGAGGTCGCCTTCCAGAATGGCGATATGGCCGCTGCTGGCAGATGCATGGGTGGCGATGAACTTGCAGGAGTTCTGGCCGTACAGCACATTATCGGCGCGCACGATCATGAAAACCTTGCCACTGCTTGGCGCAACATCCACGCTGACTACAGGTATATTCTTGCTGGCGGCGTAATCCAGCGCGGGCGCGATGGCGGCGCTATCCACCGGGTTGACGATGAGCGCCTGAGCGCCTTCCTGGATCAGCGTATGAATGTCCGTGATCTGCTGGGCGGCGTTATTGTTGGCGACCAGCGGCCCGATCAGTGTGGCGTTGTACTGAGTCGCAAACTTTTGCTCATAAGTAATATAGTTAGTCCAGAAGTCGGTGTTGTTGAAGGTCAGCGAAACACCCAGCTTAAAGTTCGCGCCAGGCGCAAGCTTACCTCCAGATGTTGGTGTGTTGCCTGATGTTGTGCCGCCCGTCGTACTGCTGCACGCCGCTAAAATTGTCGCGGCGATCACGAGTACTGCCAGCACTCGCAGAAGATATGCAAACTTCGATTTCATGGTTTTCTCCTCCCGGTGCGGATTCTCAACACGCAAACTCCAACTTCTTTGAGAGCGTGCTGTAACCGCTTCACCCGGCTGAATGGTCCTCTCAACAGGCACAGTGGTATCACTATCGCCGCCCGCGATTACTTCTAGCAGACGCTGCTATCTCACAGGCGGTACGTCCGTTGCTGGAAAACCCCGAAATCGGGGGTTACGAAACACCCTCCTTTCCTTCTAAAAAGATGTCTGCCAGAACTCCTTCTTTCGCATGTTGGATATGTCTGGTCAGGCAACTCGCTGCCTCATCAATGTTTCCCGCCAGCAGAGCCAGCAAGATTTGCTCATGCTCGTTCAAGGCAATCTCCATACGTTGAGGGTAGTAGGTATCTTGCATTTGAAACATAGTGTGCTGGCTGCGCAGCAGAGAAAGGCTGTGGATCAGACGCCCATTGTTGGACGCGCGTGTGATGAGCATGTGAAATTGAATATCAACCTGGAGGAAACGCAGCACCGGGTTCGTATGCAGGTCCGCGCGCACCGTATACAGAGCATCGAGATGCGCCTTGAGATCTTCCTGACTCAGGCGAGGAGCGGCCAGGCGTACAGCCAGCACTTCGAGCGCGCCGCGCAAATCGTAGATTTCGTGAATATCCTGAGCCATGAATGTACTCGTCCAGAAACCACGCCGGGGATCAGAACGCACCAGCCCTTCCTGCACAAGACGCTCCAGGGCCTGGCGTACAGGAGTGCGACTCATTCCCAACTGCTCAGACAGGGTGACATCCGAAAGTCGCTGCTCCTCGCTGCCGCCGATCATGATAACGCGCTTCCAGATTTCTTCATAAGCGTAATCCACAACGGTAGGCATGGAGTTGCGCTCCTGCCCCCACAGCAGATGAAATAATTCAGCCGTCAGGTTCTCGTCAAATACCTCTGCTACGGTACCTTTCTTCCGGTTATTTGTTTCTGGCGAGATTGAGGTCATCTACAGTTACTCCCAAATTAAAGCTCTTGATTTTCTGCATTGCGTACTGTATTCTGTATACAGAATACAGTATACTCATGAGATACTGAATAGTCAAGAGGTTTTTGTAATGGATATCATCAAAGCTGAAGTATAATAGGGCAAAGATGGCTGAAGACAGTCATCGAGCAGAAGGAGAAGAGTAGTGGCGCTCAATATTGTTGGTGTCCAGGCATACGATATTCGTTTTCCAACGTCGCGCACCCTGGCCGGTTCTGATGCCATGAATAACGACCCGGATTATTCAGCTGCCTACGTGGTGCTACATACCGACCATCCGGCGGGCCTGGAAGGGCATGGCCTGACCTTTACCATCGGGCGCGGGAACGAGGTTTGTGTCGCCGCCATCCGCGCGCTGGCTCCGCTCGTCACCGGGCGCAGCCTGGAGTCGTTCACTTCTGATATGCGTGGTTTCTGGCGGCATATCACAGGCGATAGCCAGTTGCGCTGGATCGGACCAGAGAAAGGTGTCATTCACCTGGCGACTGCGGCGGTAGTCAACGCGGTATGGGACCTCTGGGCTAAAGTTGAGGGCAAGCCGCTCTGGAAACTGCTCACCGATATGACGCCCGAACAACTCGTCTCCTGCATCGACTTCCGTTACATCTCCGACGCCCTCACTCCTGATGATGCGCTGGACTTGCTGCGTCGCCAGGCTCCAATGCGGGCGCAGCGCGAAGCAGAGATGCTGCGCTCTGGCTTTCCTGCCTATACAACCGGCGCGGGCTGGTCGGGCTATAGCGATGAGCAGATGCGCCAGCTTTGCCGCGAAGCGCTGGCGAAGGGCTGGCGGCACTTCAAACTGAAGGTGGGTCTGGGCATCGAGGGCGATCTGCACCGCGCGCGTATTATGCGCGAAGAGATCGGAGCAGAGAACACTTTGATGGTCGATGCAAATCAGGTGTGGGAGGTGAACGAGGCTATTACGGCCATGAGCTACCTGGCGGATTTCAACCCCCTCTGGATCGAAGAACCCACCAGCCCGGATGATATTCTGGGACATGCCACGATTGCGCGCGCCATCGCTCCCATTCGCGTTGCCACCGGCGAGCACGTACAGAATCGCATCATCTTCAAGCAGCTTTTTCAGGCCAACGCCATTGGCATCTGCCAGATTGATGCCTGTCGCGTCGGCGGCGTAAACGAGGTGCTGGCGATTCTGCTCATGGCTGCCCGCTTCGGCATCCCAGTCTGTCCACACGCGGGTGGCGTGGGTCTATGCGAATACGTGCAACATCTCTCGCTCTTCGACTACATCGCCATTAGCGGCTCGCTGGAGAACCGCATGATCGAGTACACCCCCCATTTGCACGAGCATTTTGTGCATCCGGTCATCATCAAGGATGGCCGCTATATGCCACCAGATGCGCCTGGATACAGCGTAACTATGTATCCCGCGTCGATTGCCGCCTACTCCTACCCCAATGGGTCGATGTGGGCGGATGAAAGGAGGTAGATTTGCGCAGATTTGGACAGGTCATAGGTCTGAAGCCAGACCAGATCGAAGCTTACGAACGCCTGCATGCCGCCGTCTGGCCCGAAGTGCTGGCGATGATTTCCGAGTGCAACATGCGCAACTACAGCATTTTCCGTCACGGCGACCTGCTCTCCGCCTATTTTGAATACGTCGGCGACGACTACGAAGCCGACATGGCAAAGATGGCCGCCGACCCGAAGACGCGCGAATGGTGGACATTGACGGAGCCGATGCAGATGCCACTGGAGATGCGCGCACCCGGCGAGTGGTGGTCCACCATGAAAGAAGTATTCCATACTGATTAGCGACAGAAAGGAAACGTTCATGTTTCGCTTAGATAAGAAAATCGCCCTCGTGACGGGGGCCGGTTCAGGCATTGGAGAACATATCGCCCGGCTTTTTGCGCAGCAGGGCGCGCACGTCATTCTGAGCGATATTCGAGCAGACGCCGCCGAGCGCGTAACTGCTGAAATTCGAGCCGCCGGAGGAAGCGTGCGCGTCCAACAGCTTGATGTAACTGAAGAATCCCAGGTCAAGTCCGCCATAGAGCAGGTTGCGGCCATCGAGGGACGGCTTGATGTTCTGGTCAACAACGCTGGCATCAGTCACGTTGGTAATATCCTGGAAACCAGCCTGCAAGATTGGGAGCGCGTCATGAGTGTGAATGCAAAAGGCGTTTTCCTCTGCGCGCGCGAAGGGGTGCGACAGATGCTGGCACAGTCGCCGATTGGAGGCGTAATCATCAACATGTCCTCAGTTGCGGCCACTATCGGTATCGACAGGCGGCTGCCCTACTGCGCCAGCAAGGGGGCCGTACTGGCTCTGACACGCTCGATTGCCATCGACTTCGCCACGCGCGGGATTCGCTGCAACGCCATTTGCCCCGGCACGGTGCAAACGCCGTTTGTAGATGGCTACCTCGCCCGCAACTTCGCCGGACACGAGGACGAGGTGCGCCAGCAACTGCACGCTCGCCAGCCCATCGGACGTATGGGACGACCCGATGAGATTGCCCATGCCGCGCTCTACCTGGCCTCCGACGAGGCGGCTTTTGTGACAGGTTCGGCACTGGTCATCGATGGCGGCTGGACAGCGAAGTAACATAATGACTATTCCGACCAGGATCGGTAGTGATCTGTCATCCTTCGCCTCCTGTCATCCTGAGCGCAGCGAAGGATCTCTGTGGGGCGAGCAAGATCCTTCGCTGCGCTCAGGATGACAGGTTGATGGTGATTATCAATGTTCATCAGGAAAAGGAGGGAACTATGCCTTTTCAGACGGAATCTGCGAATCCGCTTGCTCCGCGCCCGCTTGGTTCAACGGGACTACAGGTGACGCCGATCTGTATTGGCGCGGCCCCCCTGGGAAATATGCCTGAGACCTTCGCCTATGCAGTTCCCGAAGAGCGCGCTCTGGCTACGGTTCGCGCTTTCTTCGCGGGTCCTTTTAATTTCCTGGATACGGCTGCTTCCTATGGCGATGGCGAAAGCGAGCGCCGTATTGGCAGCGTAATCCGTGAGATCGGCGGGCTTCTGCCCGGCTTTGTGCTGGCAACGAAGGCCGATCGCGATATGCAGACCGGCATCTTCACCGGCGCGCAGATGCGGCGCAGCGTTGAGCGCAGCCTGCGCCTGCTCGGACTGGAACAACTGCAACTCGTCTATCTCCACGACCCTGAGCATATCTCCTTTGAAGAGGCCATGCAGCCGGGCGGTCCCGTCGAGGTGCTACAACAGTGTAAAGAGGAGGGCCTGATTGCCCACCTGGGCGTTGCTGGCGGTCCCATCGACATGATGATGCGCTTCGTCGAAACTGGCCTCTTCGAGGCGGCTATCTCGCACAACCGTTTCACGCTCCTCAACAGGGAGGCTGAACCGCTCTGGGAGCTATGCGCGCGCCGGGGAGTCGCCGCCCTCAATGCCGCACCCTACGGAAGCGGTCTGCTGGCGAAAGGACCAGGAGCCTATCCACGCTACATGTATAACCAGGCATCGCCTGACCTGCTACAACGTGCCGGGCGCATGGTAGAAGCCTGCGCCCGGCATGGCCTGCCACTGGCCGCCGCCGCGCTACAATTCTCGCTGCGAGACACGCGCATCGCATCTACGATTGTCGGCATAACGCGCCCCGAACGGCTGACCGAGACGCTGAGGCTGGTGCAACTACCTGTACCAGATGAATTGTGGGCTGAACTGGATGCTATATACCATTCCTGAATACGTTTACCTCTGGATGAGCCGTAATTTTACCGGTTTTTCCTGGCTTCCAGAGAAATCCATTTTATAGCATAGGACAATGATCTTTCTGGCTGGACTTTCCCTCAATCTAGTGACTATGCTAGATAACAAATCTTTCAGCAAAGGATAACCAGTTTATGGATGAGAACTATGAGGCACTTTTTCAGCGCATCCGCGTAAGATGCCAACAACAACGCTGGCATGGGCCAGATATAAGCAATCCATTTAAGATAGTAGAGCAGATGCGCAAAAGGAATATTGCCATTGGGATAGTACAGCAGGTGCGCAAAACGGACGTTCCCAGGCAAAAGTGGACTAACGTTGTCAGAACGCATAGTACCCACTTCTGGTATGATGGCAATGGCAAACAATATGCAATTAATGAGGATACAGATCTCGATAACTTTCCTTTGCAGAAAGAGTTTGAGTATCCTCCCGCCACCGAAGAGCAACTGGCAGCTACTGAAACGGCTTTAGGACCCTCACTTCCTCCTCTATTACGCGCCCTCTATACCAATGTGGCAAATGGAGGATTCGGGCCTGGCTACGGCCTTGAGAGAGTCGGCTTTAGTCGGACCAGTGAAGGGCAAGAAGGGGACAGGGAAAGGGACGAGGAACTTGTAGACCTCGCAACTTATACCCAACAATATAGCTCGTTAGATCGGATCGAAATTCCCTTTGGCATGTGGCCGACGAACCTTTTTACTCTCTGTCACTGGGGCTGCGCCATTTTTTCGTTCCTGGATTGCGCATCCGGTCGTGTTTTCTGGGAAGAAGCAGGAGAGGATGCCTACATCTTCCACAATCAAGCAGCCTCGCTCTACGAATGGTTAGACCTCTGGGCAGATGGAGTGGATTTCTGGGCCAGAATGTATCCAGGAGTACAAAAGGATGAGTGAGTTGCTTCCCATCATCGATGCGCATGTGCATCTGTGGAATCCCCGGCAGTTCAGTATGTCCTGGCTCGCTGGCATTCCCCAATTGAATCGGTCATATGGCTTGCCAGATTATCACCAGCAAACGCAAGGGTTGCCCATTTCAGGCATGGTCTATGTAGAAGTGGGCGTCGAACCGCAGCAGGCTTTGCGCGAGGCACAGCATGTCGCAGACCTTGCCCGCGAGGAGCCACGTTTGCAAGCGATTGTTGCCGCAGCCCCGGTCGAGCGCGGCGCAACGCTGCGTGAACACCTGGAAGCCCTCGTTGCTCTTTCGCCTCTCATTAAAGGGGTACGGCGCAATATCCAGGATGAAACGGAGGCGGATTTTTGCTTGCAGCCCGATTTTATAGCGGGAGTGCGCCTGTTGCCGCAGTTTAACCTGTCGTTTGACCTCTGTATCAAGCACTGGCAATTGCCCTCCGTCGTTGAACTGGTGCGAAGCTGTCCCGATACAACGTTCATCCTCGATCACGCGGGCAAGCCAGACATCAAACAGCGCTCGCTCGATCCCTGGCAGGCAGACCTGCGCAAACTCGCCGCATTGCCCAACGTCGCCTGTAAAATCAGTGGCATGGTGACAGAGGCAGATCACGCAGGCTGGCAACCCGCCGACCTGGAACCGTATATTTTCACTGTGTTAGAAGCCTTTGGTGAGGAGCGCGTCCTGTTCGGCAGCGATTGGCCTGTCGTCCTGCTCGCGTCTTCGTACCAGCGCTGGTACGAGACGCTGGACGCGCTTATCGCACACCTGCCCGTCTCAGCCAGGCGAAGGCTATGGGCAGAGAATGCGCGGCGC
Organism: Ktedonobacteraceae bacterium; assembly: GCA_035716135.1. GTDB lineage: Bacteria > Chloroflexota > Ktedonobacteria > Ktedonobacterales > Ktedonobacteraceae > CF-113. The sequence goes on along the minus strand of DASTKD010000558.1, from coordinate 17,335 downwards.
TTCTATCGCACAGGCGAATGAATGCACCATCGCGCATAGCATGGGCGAAAATTGTTTGCGTCAGGATTTCATCGCAACGTTCCCTCCTGGCGAATGTATTCGATGATACCGCCAGCCGCCACAATGCGCTCCACGAAAGGGTCTAACGGCTCGGCTTGAAATGCCTGGCCGGTCGTCCTGTTGCGAATGATGCCTGTTGTCAGGTCCGCCTCTATCTCCTGCCCATCGATGCTGTTCAGCACCGCGTCCTCACAGACAAGTACAGGCAGTCCGATATTGACGGCGTTGCGATAGAAGATACGCGCGAAGCTGCGCGCGATGATGACCTGTACGCCAGATGCCAGCAGCGCGGCGGGAGCATGTTCGCGCGACGAGCCACAACCGAAGTTATGGCCCGCCATCACCACATCGCCCGCCTGCACCTGCTGCCCAAACGCTGGCAACACTTCACAGAGACAATAACGCGCCAACTGGGCGCGGTCCGTCGTGACGTTGTAGCGTCCGGGAATGATAACATCCGTATTCACATTGTCGCCAAGCATCCATATGCGACTCATACTACTTGTTTCCTTTCTCTGTCCCTGATGAATATTGATAATCAAGATCTACCTTGTCATCTTTCCCTTCCCTCTGTCATCCTTCGCTTCGCTCAGGATCTCCCGTCGGCCAGCATACAGATCCTTCGCTTCGCTCAGGATGACAACGCGCGAAGGATGACAGGGACTGCCCGATCTCGATTGACAACGTTCATTATGAGCAATTGCAAAGCCTGTGGCTATAAGAATTTGCGTGGGTCGGTGATATGTCCTGTCAGGGCGGTCGCGGCAACGGTGGCCGGACTACCGAGGTAAATTTCAGACGTGGGATCGCCCATGCGGCCTGTGAAATTGCGGTTCATGGTCGTCAGGGCGCGCTCGCCGGGAGCCAGGACGCCGTTGTGTCGCCCGATACAGGGGCCACAGCCGGGAGTTCCCACCGATGCGCCAGCCTGCACGAAGATTTCCAGGTAGCCCAGGCGCATTGCTTCCAGGTAAATCTCGCGCGAAGCCGGAATCACTACCATGCGCGTGCGGGGAGAAATGGTCTTGCCGCGCAAGATAGCGGCGGCGATAGCCAGGTCGTCCAGGCGTCCGTTGGTACAGGTGCCGAGAAATACCTGATCGATCTCCACAGTTTCGAGTTCTCCAACCGGAACGACGTTATTGACATCCGGCGGGCAAGCGACCGTTGGCTGCAATTGCGAAGCGTCGATCTCGATCACACGTTCATAGCGCGGGTTGCGCGGCGCGAGCATGGGATACTGGCGATCCGTGCGGCCTTGTAGCCACGCCCGCGTGGTAGCATCTGGCGCGACGAGTCCCGCTTTACCACCCATTTCAATCGCCATATTGCAGAACGTGAAACGCTCGCTTACCGACATGCGCTCGATCAACTCTCCGCTATACTCGATAGCGCGATAGTTTGCCCCATCTACACCCACCTGGCGCACGATTTCAAAGGTCACGTCTTTGGCGTACACTCCGAAAGGCAACGTTCCCGTCAGGCGAATATTGATGGTGCGCGGCACGCGAAACCAGGTGCGCCCCGTGGCATAGGCTACTCCTATATCGGTAGAACCCATGCCTGTAGCAAAAGCGCCCAGCGCTCCATAAGTGCAAGTGTGGCTATCGGCTCCCACTATGATGTCGCCGGGAATGACGTAACCACGCTCCGGCATCACCTGGTGGCAGATACCTTCTTGCAAAATGCTGATGTCCTGCTCCCGCGCGAAAGTGCGAACATCGCGGTGCAGTGTGGCCGCCGCGATTGTGGCCGCCGGTATAATGTGATCGAACACGATATGCGAGCGGCGCGCATCAAAGACACGCCCGCTCCGACCGCCAGACTCATCACCCCGGGTCAACTTGCGAAACGCCTGAATTGCCAGAGGCGTCGTGGTATCATGACTCATCACGCGGTCTACATCCACCACGACCGTCTCGTCTTGCTCTACAGCGCGGCCTAGCTTGTGACTGAAGATTTCTTCGGTTAGCGTTCCCATACGATACTTCCTTTCTCCTGGTACCATGCTTGAATAAATGCATCGACTTCTTGTTGATTGAGCGAACCTTGCTCGGCCCGTTCCCTAAGCGCCCGCGTGAGACTGGCGACCTCTCCATCGCTAAGACATAACCCTAATGCTGTGGCGCGATGCCCGACAGCATGACGCCCGGTGAAGCGCGACCCCACATCGACATGGCGCGCCAGGCCAAAATCGCCGGGGTCGAGGATTTCATAGGCGCGCGGATTGCGCAACACCGCCTTTGTATGGATACCGGCCCGGTGCGTAAAGGCGCTGGCGGCGGTGATCGGCGTATTAAAAGGAATGCTCAGGCCGAGGCATTGCGCTACAAAGAGATCGAGCGGGGCCAGTTGAGTGAGATCATACGCCTCCAGCAGCGTGGGGTGATGCACGTAAAGCTGCGCGATCAAGCCACCCAGCGAGGCGATGCCGTTGCGCTCACCAATGCCCATTACCGTGACATCCAGGCAGTCCGCGCCAGCTTCTAGAGCCGCGACGGTATTAGCGATGGCACAGCCGGTGTCGTTATGCCCGTGAAACTCGATGCCAACGCCTGGGTAGCGTTCAGCACACAGCCGCACGAGTTGTTCAACCTGGCGCGGCGTGGCGATACCCACTGTATCGGGCAGGCCGATACGCTGCGCCCCCGCGTCAACCACGGCATCAAAGACGGTCAACAGGTCCACCAGGTCGCTACGAAAAGCATCCTCGGCAGAGAAACGCGCGTAGCGACCGGCAGCGCGAATGCGCCGGATCAACGGCACCGCAGCAGCCACAATCTGATCGATGCGGCGGCTGTGGCTGAACGTTCGCAACTCCGTCGATGTGCCATAGAAGAGATCCAGGCCGAAAACGGGGGTATCCAGCGCGGCCTCCACATCGGCTTCGACACAACGCACATGCGCCACGATACGCGCTTGTAGCCCCAGTTCGCACAGCGCCATGATAGTGCGCCGCGTCTCCGGCGAGGCTACAGGCGAAGGAGTTTCGATGAAGCCCACGCCGACAGCATCCAACAAACGCGCTATCATCAATCGTTGCTCAAGGCTAAAGAACGCCCCGGCAAACTGTTCGCCCTCGCGCAATGTCGAGTCGAGAATATGTAATGCGCTCATGAAGTCGTCCTTTCTTGCAATGTCAGTTCCCTCAACACCAGTTCAAGTACATCGATGGCATGAGCGTACTCGGCAACGTGGATATGTTCGCCGGGAGTATGATCGAGACGCGCATCGCCAGGGCCATAGGCCAGGATATTCTGCCCCCAGACCGGCCCCACTACATTCATGTCCGACGTACCCGTTTTATATTTGAATGCCGGTTGCTCTCCACTGGTGGCGCGCACGGCAGCGATGAAGGCGCGCGCCAGGGGCGTTGCGCGCGTGGTCTGAAAGGCTGCCTCTTCGCCCGAAAAAGTGAGAACTGCCCCATCTTCATTAGCCCACTGTTCCAGTTGAGAACGCAGACCCGCCACATCGTAAGCGGGCGGCAAGCGGTAGCCGATAAGCATCCACGTCCGCTCCTCTAAACCATCCTGACCGCTGTTAATACTGCGCAGGGATGGCATGAGTGCGGCAAAGGCAGAGTTTCCCGCGTGCTGCTCATTCCATTCGGCGGCATGGTCGCGCACGCGATTCCAGAATGCCGCCGCCGCCTCGCTACTGTTCTGCTGCGGGCCAGCACTATGATGAATGGGGCGCGTTATGCAATACTCCACCAGCAACCTGCCCTTGTAGCCAATCGTCATGGACCGGCTTCCACTCGGTTCTCCAATAATGCAGGCCAGAGGCCGGTAGCGATCCACAATGGCGCGCGCCCCCCGCGAAGTAGCCGCCTCCTCTTCAACTGCGCCAATTACCACAATCGGATGCCTGAGAGAGCCAGAGCGCGCCAGTCGCGCCGACGCGCACACGAAAGCCGCCAGTGGCCCCTTCGCGTCTACCGCGCCGCGCCCATACAGCGCCCCATCCTGCAATCGCACCGGAATATTGCCGCGCACCGTATCCATATGCCCAGGCAGGACAACTGGCCGCGAATCCATATCCACCGCATCGAGCGAACCGGTACTGGCAACAAAGTTACCCGCGTCATCCACACACGTCTGCAACCCCATGCGCCGCGCCTCCTCAACGAGGAACCCCGCTAACGCCCCCTCCTGCCCCGAATAACTGGGGATGGTCAGCATATTGTAGAGCAAAGCCACTTCCGTCGTCATGGTGGGGGTTGGGTCGGGATAGGAAGGGACGCTTGCATCGCCCGCGTGCTTTCTTCGCCCAGACAAACCCGTCGTGTCAGACAACGGCGGGCGACGCAAGCGTCCCCTCCCCACATCCGCACCACCCCCGCCCCTACGGATAGCCGATGCACATTCCAAAACCTCCTCCAAACAATCCAATACCCGTTCAAGCTGTTCCTCTGTAATCACCAACGGCGGCAACAGGCGAATGACGTTTGGCCCCGCCGGCAGGGCGAGAATACCCCGTTCGAGCAGCGCTTCGAGATACGGTTGAGCGCGCCTGTTGAGTTCGATGCCGAGCAGCAACCCTTTGCCGCGCACTTCGCGGATGAGCGGCGAATGCATTGCCCTGAGCCGTTCCAGGGCTATTGCACCAAGCGTGGCAGCACGCTCTGGCAGTGCTTCTTGTTCAATGATGTCGAGGGTAGTCAGGGCGGCGGCGCAGGCCAGGGGGTTGCCGCCAAAGGTGCTGCCGTGAACGCCCCCACTGATGCGCCCGCTTTCCGTCACGCGCGGCCCCAGGCAAATCGCGCCCATCGGGATACCACCGCCCAGGGACTTCGCCAGGCAGAGTATATCGGGTTGCAGGTCATAATGGTTGCAGGCGAAGAGGCGACCGGTACGCCCGAAACCCGTCTGCACCTCATCGACGATCAGTAAAGCCCCGCGTTCGCGGCAGAGCGATGCCAGGCCATTCACGTAGTCCTCAGTGGCTATATGAACGCCGCCTTCGCCCTGCACTAATTCAATAATCACGGCTGCCGTCTGCTCGTCGATGGCTGCTTGCGCCGCCGCGAGGTCATTGTAGCGGATATGACGCACGTCAGGCACGAGAGGCGCGAATGGTTCGCGGTAATGCGGCTCCCATGTTGTAGCAAGCGCGCCCATCGTGCGGCCATGAAAGCCGCGCAGGGTTGCCACAATGCCAGTACGCCCGGTGGCGAGACGCGCGAATTTGAGAGCGCCCTCGACGGCCTCGGTACCACTGTTACAGAGAAAGATGCGCGAGAGACCGGGCGGCGTGAGATGCGCAAGCCGTTCAAGCAGACGCGCGCGCGCGTCGTTATAGACGATTTCGGAACAGGTGATGAGACGTTGCGCCTGCGCCGCCAGGGCAGCAGCAATTTCTGGTCGCCCGTGACCGATGTTGGCGACGCCATGTCCGGCAGCGCAATCAAGATACTCACGCCCCTGCTCATCCCATAAGACAGCACCGCTGCCGCGCTGGATCACCACCGGACGCTTTTTGTAAACACCACTCGTATAGGTGTTTTCCAGTTCAATAGTCGCAATCATGCCGGATTCCTTTCTAGCTGTATGTCGTGAGCATGAACAGGAAACTTTTCTTCTACATGTTCCTGCTCCATTGCTCCAATGGTCGTTCCTATTCCCCTGAGCGCTCCCAGCAACGAAGCGCCGATCACCACACGCGGGACGCCGCCTTGCAGGGCCTCTTGCGCTCCCAGCAGCTTCTTGCGCATACGCCCCCTGGCATACTCCATATGGCCGGTTAGCTCATGGGCAGGGATGGTTCGGATGAGGGTGGTATGATCGTCCGGGTCCTGTAGCAGGCCGGGTACGTTCGTCAGAATCACCAGCGTCGAGGCATGGAGCGCGGAGGCAACAGCGGCGGCGGCGCGATCACCGTCAACATTCAAGCATTCCGCGTCCCGACTCAGCGCCAACGGCGCGATTACGGGCGTATAGCCAGCGTCGAGCAACTGGCGGAGCAGGGCATCATTCACCTGCTCGACCTGCCCGGTGTAGTCGTCGCGTAGTATGTGGGTACGTCCCTCCGGCGTCACGGAGCGCACAACGGACTTGCGCCGCGCCATCAATAAGCGCCCATCAACGCCGGTCAGTCCCAGGGCATTAATTCCCTGCTGCTGCAAAAGCGCCACCAACTCGGTATTGATCTGACCGACGACAGCCATCATGTAAATGCGCAGGGTCTGCCTGTCGGTGTAGCGGCTGACCATGCCGCCCGGCGAGGTTATCATGCGTGGTGGGTGTCCCAGACGCTCCGAAAGCGTGTTAGTGAGATCAGACCCACCATGCAGCAAAACCACACGCTGCCCTTCCGCGATGCACTGGGCTATCTCACTCGCAATGCTCGCGGTGGCGATACCCGCGCCGCCGCCAATCTTAACCACAAGGGTCATAGCCAATCTCCTTTCTTCCTGGCGGCTACACCGGGTGCAGGCCGGGGAATGTCAGACCCAGCGACTCGTCCCAGCCGTACATACAGTTGAGCGCCTGCACTGCGTTGCCAGCCGCGCCTTTCATCAGGTTATCCAGAGCCGCGATAACCACCACTCTGCCTTGCGTCGGGTCAAGCTCGAAGCCAATATCGCAGTAGTTGCTCCCCGCCAGAATCTTCGGCTCAGGATAGCGATAGACACCATTCCGTTCCTTGACCAGGCGGATAAAAGGCTCCTGCTGGTAGGCTTCACGGTACAGCCGCCATAACGTGCGCTCGTCCAGCGCCTCTTTCACGAAAACATGAGCCGTAATCAATACCCCGCGCACTAATTCGACCGCCGTAGCAGAGAAGGCCACAGGCTGGCGCATCTCCCCCGTGATTTGTCCCAGTTCCTGGATGAGTTCGGCGCTATGGCGGTGTCCGGTCGGTTGGAATGAGCGTACAGCGCCGCTCCTCTCTGGATGGTGGCTGCTTCTGCCTGGCGTCGCGCCCGCCGCCGACGAACCGACTTTAGCCTCCACCACCAGAGGGATGGCGCTATTCACCAGCCCGGCGCGATAGAGCGGGGCCAGTCCCAGGATAGCGGCGGTCGCCATGCAGCCAGTGCCACTGACGAGCGTTGCGCCGGTCAACGCCTCGCGGTGCAGTTCGGGCAGGCCATAGACGCTCTGCGCCAGCAGATGCGGGGCGCAATGCTCCTCGCCATACCATTGCTGATAGAGCGTGGCGGAACGCAAGCGGAAATCCGCTGCAAGATCGATAATGCGCGGGGCGATGGCGCGATAGCGCTCGATCTCTCTGGCCGATGCGCCATGCGGCAGACACAGGAATAACAAGTCACATGATGTCAGGTCATCGGGATGACAGAACTTCAAAAGGCTTTGTTTGCGCAAATTTGGATGGGCGCTATGCAAGTACTGCCCGGCATGGCTGCTGGATACAACTTGCGTCAACTCAACTTGCGGGTGGAAGAGCAGCAGGCGGGCCAGTTCGCCTGCGGTATAGCCAGAACCACCCACAATGGCAACTCGTAATCGACTCATCTTACCGCCTCCTGTACATCGCTGAGAACGTAATCAAGCATCAGTTCGGGTATATTCACGCCCGTCGGGGCGATGCTGTTACGAAACTCCATCGTCGCATTGATCTCATTGACGAGCAGGCCACGCTCAGGGTCTTCCAGTACATCAATCGCCAGGATGCCGCCGCCCACTGCTCGCGCTGCTGCAACACACAGGCGATCCAGTTCAGGAGTGACGGGGCAATTGCTGGCTATCGCTCCGCGCGCGGTATTTGTTACCCAGTGTTCGCTTGTGCGATAGATGGCGCAGATGGTGCGTTCTCCAACCACGAAGGCGCGAATATCACGCAATGGCTTGGCGATATACTCCTGCACGTAGTGGATGTGATGCTGGTAGGAGCCAAGCGTTTCCTGGTGTTCAAGCACCGCCTCCGCTGCATCGCGGTCATTGATACGCGCCAGCAAGCGCCCCCACGAACCGGCGGTAGGCTTGAGTACGACTGGATAGCCGAACGCTTCGATGCCCCTGATAGTCGTCCGGGCATCGAAAGCAACCATCGTGCGCGGCGTTGGAATACCGGCGCGCAGCAGCGCCAGCGTTGTCAGCAACTTGTCGTTACAGGTCGCGGTCACGGCAGCCGTGTTATACACCCGTATGCCCTGCTGTTCCAGCATATACAGCACAGCCAGGCCGCGCGATTGACTCATGCTGCGACAGAGGACAGCGTCGTATTCTCGCCAGCGCGGGTCAGGCTGCGACAGATCGAACAGCAATTCCCCGTCATCGATGATGTCAAAAGCCATCGCGCGCTGCTGTAGCGCAGTAATTAACAATTTCTCTTCTACGCGGATGCGCGATGTTAGAATAGCCAGGCGCATAACATTACTCTCCCCAGTCTTCTTCAACCTGGGGCGCGAGAGCCACCGCAGGCTGTTCCAGGCTCAGCACCTCCAATTCCGCATTACAATCAGGACAATAGATGATCTCGCCAACCATGAGACCTTGCAGGACAACTTCTGCATCGCATTCTGGACAGTGTGCCATTGTTTGTGTACTCCTTCTCTCCTTGAACTCGCAATTGTTGCTACTGTTCGCTTTGTCAAAGATAAAGGGCAAATAAAAACGCCCTTCATCCTCTAAACTCAAAAGGACGAAGAGCGATAAATATAGCTCTCGTGGTACCACCTTCATTTGTCGATGCCTCACGACATCAACCTTGTCGAGTACTAACATACTCCAGCCCGATTACGGGGGCTACCGGCAAAGGTCTACTTTCGCCAACGCGATTTCTTCTCGCAGCTCCGGGTTTTTATTCACAGTGCGCTACATATGGGCTTTGCACCAACCGCCCACTCTCTGGATGTACCAGACAACTGTTACTCGTCCCTTCGAAGCTTTTGTTGTATTCAGTTGTAATTGCGTTGTTCCATGTATAACACGAAACTGTGCGATTTGTCAAGGATTTGTGCTTATTTAAAAGTCGAGATAGCCAGTTCTTTCTGAGTGATGAACTCAAGCAGGGCGGGCGTTCCTTCCTGCGTTTGTTGTATAGCCCGTTGGATGGCCGGAATGATCTGCCCCGGTTCGCTCACCCGTTCGCCATAGCCGCCGAGCGCGCGAGCCATATCTGCGTAATGCCCGGAAATATCCGTGCTGCGATACTTCTCCGTCGCTACCCGCATAACCGGCAGTTCGATTGCCATTGAGGAGTTGTTCAGCAAAATGGAGAGGATGGGGATACGCTCGCGCACCGCCGTCTCGAAATCCATGCCGGTAAAGCCAATGGCCGCATCTCCCCATACGTTGATGCAGAGCTTGCCGGGATGGGCCAGTTTCGCGCCCATCGCCAGTCCCAGGCTGTAGCCCAACTGGGTCGTCTTGCCCCATCCCACATACGTCAATGGCGCGCGCGTCTCCCAGAAAGGCGAAAGCTGGTCGCGCGGACTGCCAGCGTCATGCGTGATAATCGTGTTGGCGACATCGACGGTATGCAGCAAGTCCCAGATGATGCGGTATGGCGAAAGGGGCGTCTCGTTAGAGGTAAGCCGGGGCATCCATTCGCCAAGCCATTGACCTTTGCTGGCCTTGATAGCCTGCGCAACGCTCTCGCCCCGTCCGCGAACTTTGCCGCCGAGCCGCTCCCTGACCGCCTCGACCAGCGCGATGAGGGTTAATCCAGCGTCGCCGATCAGTCCATAGTCAATCGGATATTCTTTGTTGAGATCGGCAGCATCCAGGGTTGCCTGGATTACCACCTTGCCTGCTGGCATACGCACGCCGTAATTGGTGGTGGCAAAACTACAGCCGATGCCAAAGATCACATCGGCGTCCATCAGAAACTGATGCACTGGCCGGGGCATGGCAAGCCCGCCTGAGCCGAGCGCAAGCGGGTGGTTTTCTGGAAAGGCGCTTTTGCCCTGTAAACTGGTAGTGACGGAAGCCTCAAGCAACTCGGCCAGTTCGCGCAAAGGCTGCCAGGCACGCGCATAATGCACGCCCTGCCCGGCGTAGATGACGGGACGTTCGGCCTCCACCAGGACGCGCGCCACCTCGTCGATAGCAATCGGGTCGGGCAGCGAACGCGCGCGCGGAGCCGGTCGATAGACAAGCGGTTCAGCAACCTCTTCCGTAAAGACATCGAGCGGAATCTCCACCATGACCGGGCGTGGTCGCCCGTTTCTGACCTGCGTAAAGGCGCGGCGCATTGCGCTCACCGCGCTTTCGGCAGTGACAACCTGTTCGACCGATTTGGTGACATGCTGGAAATTGAGGAAGGCATTAAAATTAGGCGGGACGTTCATCAAAGCGCGTGGATAGCCTGCTGGCAGCACCACGATGGGAACCGAGTCACCGTAAGCCTGGGCTACGCCGCCAAAGGCATTCTCCGTGCCGGGTCCGAACTGCATGGTAAAGACGCCGATGCGCTCGCCCGAAGTGACGCGGCTCACGGCGTCGGCCATGTGCAAGCCCGTGCGCTCCTGTCGCACGATGATAGTGCGAATGTCGGCCTCGGCTGCGGCTTCGATAATCGGGTTGACAGGATAGCCAATGAGGAATGAAACCCCTTCGCGCTTGAGGATTTCCGCGATGGCGGTGGCTACTTTCATACTTTCCTCGTTCCTTATTTGATCTGGAAATCTAGCGGCGTTTTGACCACAGCCGCTCAAGCAATATAGGGCCAATGATCGAAATGGCGGTAAACGCGCCATAGGCCAGCGATGCCAGGCCGATTGTTTTGCGCATGGTCGCTTTGTTGTCTTTCATGGACTCTTTTCCTTTACCAGAAATGCCGTTATCTATACTTATTCTATCTCATTGTAGTGGAGATGTGTTGCAACTATGCCCCCATAGGCTCGCTAAACAGGTATTGCTTCTGGCTGCTATGCAGAGTGGATTGTTTGAGGGCGTGTCAGGTCAGGAGTGAGGCCACCGCGCCGCAGACATGTTGAGCGATAGTCTGCCCGTCCATTAACGAGTTTTGTTCCTGGGTGTAAACGGAAATGATGTAGGTCTCCTTGCCCAGGGTCACAATGCCAGAGGAATTCATGGCCCACAGGCCATCGGGGCCAGGCAACCAGCCATCTTTCATGGCAGCAACAGATCCGGCGGGCGCGGTATCCCCTACCCCGACCTGTTGATCGGACTCGATTTGCTCCATCAAAGAGAAAGCCAGGGTGCGATCATTCGCTGTCAGAATCTGACCGTTGTAGAGAAGCGTCAACAGATTCACCATTGCCAGCGGCGTAATGAGGCTGTAGCCCCAGGCGTCGGGGTCCGGGTTCAAGCCGGTAATGCCAATTCTTTGCAGGTAGCTGGCGACCCCAACCGCGCCGCCGATTTCGCCATAGTAAAGCGCTGAAGCCGAATCGTTATTGGAATTCTCAATCATGGTCGTCAGCAAAGACATCTCATCTGTATCCGGTTCGCGCCCCTCGCGCTCGGTCATATCGAGGAAGGTCAGCATAATCGGCACCTTCATCGAGCTGCCAGTAATGAACTGCGCGGAGGTATTGTAGGTGTAATAATGCTGGCGGGTCACATCGTAGACCACCGCATCCACGTTGTCGCCGAGGTTAACAAGATACCTCGCCAGGGCCGGCGAGAGAACGTCAAAGGAGGCCCATCCGGGTACATTGCCGGGCGAATCGAAGCTCAGCGAAGAAGCCTCCACCCACCCGGCTCCCACGTCGTGAGGTACACTCCACTGGACATGATACCAGAGCATCCCGGCATTCCACGCCACATCACCCGGCAGGGTCAGAGGAAAATGCAGCCCAACATGCGCAACGGCCTGGCCTGTTTCCGGCACATCGAGAAGGCTTGTATCTCCTTGCGTCCACACGCCCTGCTGCGGCTGAAGCGCGACTGGTGGCGGGTCAAGAGTACGCAAGTAGGCAACAGAGGTCTTTAGCCGTGAAATGCGTGGCTGACCTGAAGCGTCCAGGGCGTTTTCGTCAAGCACGACTGCATCGCGCCAGAATAACTGTACCAGCATATGGTGGATGCCATCCGGCTCCGCGCTGGAAAAGACCAGAGCTTCCGTGAGCGGAGGGCCGAAATCTGTCTCCCAGCCATCGGGCGCAATATCCGCCTGGTTGATATAGCTCCAGAACTGCTGCGGAATCTGATGTCCCACAGCTTTGCCGGCACGACTGCCCCCTTCGATGAAGACTCCCTGACCTTCACTGGTTGTAGAAAGAGCGGCAGATACCCTCGTCACCGGCGCTGGAAGCATCCGGTCAGGATTCGTTGCCTTACGGAGATCAGCGTAGGTGAGCGAACTCACCCCGTTGCCGGGTGACAACTGGCTGCCACTGGTAAGCAGCGCCTGGAGCAACGGAAGGCGGGTAATTCCGGTGACAGAGTCCTGGACGCCGCTCGTCATCAAAGCCTGTAAAGGGTCCACTTCATGGAAAGCATGGCCTGGTTGAACCTCTGGCAAGAGCAACGCATCCGATTCAAAAAACTGAAGCCAACCCCAATTTGTGGGGAAAGCGACTGTCACAGGAGCGCCCAGGTTCACCGCGCCATGATGACTGGTATAGTAGCCTTCAAAGAGGGGAGAAACCCTTATTCCCTCTGTGGCTGAATTGGAGGGCGAGAAGTCAAAGTCTGGCGCGGTGGTAGTCGCGTCATCAATCCAGAGGTCTGCCCCGTTTGTTGCTACCGTTGCAGGTGTTGCCAGTATGCCGGGCGAGGCGACTGGCCGTCCGGGGATCGGTGAGCTAGAGTTCAAGAAGAGAGCGCCCCCGATAACTACCAGCAAGAGACCAATGGTGTAGACGAAAAAAGAGAAGGAGGATCTCTTCTTCACTTTCGCCGGATGCCCTGTTTCTTGCCGTTCCTGCATCCTCTTGCTCCTCTTAACCAGCTCTCGCCGGAATTTCAGAAATCCTCCCGGATGGCGAGTAGCACCGCCGAAACCACCCGGAGGCCGTCCTCCACTTTATACCTCTTCAGGAAGAGTATAGCACAGGGCGAGAGCAAGGGAGCAAGCGATTGCATCATCTATAGCCAATATAGCTACAACTCAAAAGGGGCCTGTGGAAATGGCAAGTCCGCCTGGCATACGGGCAGAAAATTGGCAGGACGAACTGTTGAGGTTTATTACTTGACGAGATAATAGCCTATGCCTGGTTCAGTGAGGATATGGAGCGGTTTTGACGAATCGACCTCTATTTTACGGCGCAGTCGCCCGATATAGACGCGCAAATATTCAGCATCGCGGCTGTGTTCTGTTCCCCACACACGCCGCAGCAGCGTTTCGTGCGTAAATATCTTGCCTGGATGCAAGGCCAGTTCTTGCAGCAGGCCGAATTCGGTCGGAGTGAACTTGATACGTTCGCCGTCACGCCACACCTGGCGCTGCTCAAAATCAATCTCGATATTGCCAAAACGCTGCGTACCCACCGAGCGGGGAGTATCAGCCCAACTGGCGCGTCGCAGCACGGCCTGTACGCGCGCCACCAGTTCCCCGACAGCGAAAGGCTTGGTCAGGTAATCGTCCGCTCCCTGGTTCAAAGCGGCAATTTTGTCGGCCTCTTCTCCCAGCGCCGTCAGCACGATGATGGGTACGATGCTTGTTTGTCTGATGCGACGACATGCCTCCAGCCCATTCATTTGCGGCATCATAATGTCCAGTATCACCAGAACAAAGGTCGTTTGCTCAAACTCTGCCAGTGCTTCCCATCCATTGGTAGCCAGTTTCACTTTGAAGGCGTGCTTTTCCAGCGTGTGCTTCACAAATTCGCGAATATTTGGCTCATCATCGACCACTAAAATATACTTCTCTTGAGGCATCATTGCACTCCTTTACAGGTATTGTTGTTGTCGCTCCTGAGCGCGTAACACCGTCGGAGGGAACCACAGGTGAAATACCGCGCCGCTCTTGCCATCACTCCTGTTCTCAACCCAGATGCGCCCGCCATGAGCTTCGACGAAGCCCCGGCAGATAGCCAGGCCGAGGCCAACTCCGCTGCTGCTGCGTTCGTGGCCGCTCTCGACTTGATAAAAGCGGTCGAAGACACGCTCGACGAGATGCGGTGGAATGCCTGGCCCATTATCGGTGATATGCAAAGTAAGTCCCGTTCGTTTTTTCGCCTGTCCATGCTCATAACTGGCTGAAATCTCTATGCAGACATCCGGGCCACCATAGCGTTGAGCATTCTCTAAAATATTGCACAGGACGATCTGAATGCGTCGCCCATCTACGTAGAGAAGCGGTACATCTTCGGGCAAGGAGACCTGCACGCGATCGTGTTCATTGTGTATAGAGGCAAGAGCATCCTCAAGCAGCGATCTGAGGAGGTAAGCCCCTGGATAGAGCTTGAGCGTACCCGCTTCAACCTGCGCCATCTCCAACAGGCTCGTTACAAGGTCAGCCATACGGTTACTCTCTGTAACGATCTGACCCAGACTGTATTCCTGCCAGTTCGTATCCACTTCGCCAGCAGTTTCTTCTAGAAGGCTGGTGGCAAAGCCTTTAATGGCAGTCAAAGGGGTGCGTAGTTCATGAGAGACAATAGCTAATAGATTGCTCTTGATGCGCTCCGCCTCGTTTTGTCTGGTAATATCTTCAAATATCCTGCCACGCCCAATCAGCGTGCCTTTTGCGTCACGCACATGGAAAAGGCGCATACGTATATCGCGGATAGCCGGTATAAATTGATTATGCGCCTTATACGAACCACGTATCGGAAACTCTACGACGTGCGGCCTGCGCCCTTTCGCTACCGGCTCAACTACCTCGTGATAGCTTTCAGGACGGGCGAACATCGAGGATAGCCTCTCCCGCAAGTTATGATCCTGAATGCGACTGTTTATCAATTCTTGTTGAGGGATACCGACCTCCCTGCTGAAGATATGGTTGGCATAGACAATGCGCCCATCGGGACTTTCCAGCAGCACGCCCTCGTCCATACTGCGCATGATGGCATCCAGCGTGTAGAACTGTTTGCGAATCGTTTCATCACTTCTTTGAAAATGGGAGTGTATCTCTCTCTCCATAGCTGAAAATGCCGCGACCAGGTTGCCGATCTCGTCCCGCCTACCTCGCTCCCGGTCAAGCAGGCCGGTATGCATCACCTGGACAGGCTGGTCCGGTTGAATCTGCGAAACGGCTTTCGCAAGCCTGGTGAGAGGGGAGATGACACGACGATGCATCATAAACCAGAAAAAGGTTGCGCCCAGGATAAGCAAAGCCAGCGCCGCTATCAGCCCGTGCTGAAAATTCGTGAGCGCGGCAAAGGTAATATCTGTTGGGCGCTGCACTACTATAGCCCAGCCATCCTCCGGGATAGGCACGTAACTGTAGAGCCAATCGCGGGTCTGAGCGTGTGAGATGAAATTGCCAGCTTTTCCCTGAAGTGCGTCATGAGCGGCCCGTATGAGACCATCATAATCTTCAGGCAGGTCGAGAAACGCAAAAATCCCTTTGGTCGTGGCTATGGTTTGCCCGATGCGGTCGATGACCCAGAGACCTACCTCACTGCTCGGTGACAAACGCTGGTGTATGGTATTCAGACGGGAGGTAAGTTGATCGAGGGACAGATTAATGACCATCACACCGGCTATGCGCCCTTTGTCATTCGTAATACGAGCGGCAACAGAGACAACATAGGAATCTGTAATCGCGCTAATGCTGCCCGACGAGACAAAGGGCGCATCGCTTTTGAGGGCTGCCTGAAAATAATCGGAAGAGGCGAAATTTTGACCGATGGCGCTCGGACTGAATGGATAGTTAATGATCATTTTGCCAGATGGATCGCAGACATAATACAGGCTAATATCAGGGTGAGCGTTGGAGGCGTTGGCGAAAACAGAGGCGAGTTGCTTCAAATCCAGATCTTTAGCGGCTTGAGCCGTCGATAATTCGCTATCTATCTCTGTCGCGGCACGCAAGTTGGTTCCGACCTCCAACGCTACAGCTTGCGCGAGTCCCAGGTCGGATTGAAAAGCGTTTTGCGTCAACACGTTCTGTTGAAACACATACAGTCCAGCGCTGCCCAGCAGAACCGGAATGACAAAAAGAAGATAGAGACTGAGCAACTGTAGACTGATCTTCTGCCGTATCAGATGGAGCATACTACACCTCCCGAAAAGAGGACAAGAGCTTTTCTATGCTTAGTATGCCTGAAACCTTCTCCCTTAGCAATCCTTTGCCTTCTTGCGACGCCTGCGAGCAAAAATTGTTATGCATTTAGTTATATTTCGATGGCTGTGTTTACGAGTTTTTTACAACCCGTCACGTATACTTGTGGTATATCTCTCTCTGTATTCCCGGCTCGCTTCATTCAACTCGCTTGTTACCAGGGCGGCAGTTTTTATTATGGTAATGAGCGAAAAGAGTGAGCCAGAAAGAGAGTGATGGCTGTTCTTTTTATTTGTGGAGGGAATAAACATGTCCATAACCACAACATTTGCACGGGGAAAGAGGAGCAGTCGGCATGGGTACGTACGGCTCGTCTCCGCCTGCCTGGTACTCGTACTCACACTGGCAGCATGTGGCTCGGCTTCCACTTCTACCGCCAGCGCAAGCCCGGTGACCATGGGTGTCCTCTCTTGCTTTACAGGCACGCTAGCTAGCCTGGGACAGGCCATGTTACAAGGCTCGCAGGTGGCCCAGAGAGCGATCAATGAAGCGGGGGGCATCCTCGGCAGGCAATTGAATCTGGCCCACGCTGATACCCAGTGCGACGAAGCCGACTCGGTTCCCGCGTTGCGCCAGCTTCTGGCCGCTCAAAGTGTAGTCGGGATTATCGGGCCGGAGACCCAGGAGATCAGCGCCGATGCCCCCATCATCACAGCGGCCAAAATCCCGGATGAGTTCCAGGGTGGCAGTACTCTCTTCGACCACAACACCAATACCTGGTTGTGGCGAGATAGCCCCTCGGACTCCCAGTTGGGAGTTGCTATGGCTCTCTACGCTCACAAGAAGGGGTACCAGAAAGCCGCGCTGCTGTTCTACTCAGACATAGCCGCGCAGACCTTCGCCGCGCCGATTACAGCAACATGGCAGAAGCTAGGCCACCAGATTGTGTCCAACGTGACCGTCGCACCGGACCAGACCTCGTATCGCACTCAGGTGCAGCAGATCATCAACACGCACCCGGACGTGATCTTCACGCAGACGGACGCGGCTACGGCTGCTGTACTTTTCCAGAACTTCAAAGAGTTGGACAACCTCGCCATCCCCTTCGTAGGCACCGATGTCACCGGCGTTGATGAGTATCTGAAGGCCGTCACCTACCCCATTGCCAATGCCCATCTCACTTCGGTTTACGGCACTTCGGTAACGGGACAGGCGACCGATGAGT
>DASTKD010000557.1:0-3557 GCA_035716135.1 Ktedonobacteraceae bacterium | reverse complement strand
TTGTGACACAGCAAGTCAATGTTCTTCGTAATGATGACAGAACTGGTTCGCGTTGCTTTACCGCCTACTTACAGGCCGAAAAGAATAGATCTGTGAAGAAAGTTCTGTGGGAGAAGGAAGAACATCATGCAAACAGCAACGCCCGTTTTCAGCGAAGATGGCGCGCGTCACGAGACACTTGCCGCTCAGACGCAGGCCGTTGAACGCGCCATCCAGACTATGCATACGCACCTGCATGAAATGCTGACCCTCGAAGACCTGGCCTCGGTGGCCTATCTGAGTCCTTCTCATTTCCATCGCGTCTTTGGTCGTCTGATTGGCATTCCCCCTGGCGAATTTCTCGCCGCGCTGCGCTTTCAGGCAGCCCGGCGTTTGCTGTTGACGACTTCGCTCA
Source organism: Ktedonobacteraceae bacterium (assembly GCA_035716135.1). Taxonomy (GTDB): domain Bacteria; phylum Chloroflexota; class Ktedonobacteria; order Ktedonobacterales; family Ktedonobacteraceae; genus CF-113. The sequence goes on along the minus strand of DASTKD010000557.1, from coordinate 3,163 downwards.
GCGTGACCGATATTTGCTTCGAGGTAGGTTATACCAGCACTGGCTCGTTCACCAGCCGTTTCACGCAACTGGTGGGACTATCTCCACGCCTCCTGCGCCAGCGCGCCCATGCATTTGAGCCGCTTCCGCCAGAACATGCCAGGCTCTATCCCACTACGCCCTCTGGTCTTTCGATGAAACATGCGCTGCCGGGGCAGATCAGCGCTCCCGCGCCCTTTCAGGGTACAATTTATATTGGTCTGTTCAACAGCCCCATTCCCCAGGGCGCGCCTGTGCGGTGTACCAGGCTCAGCGCGCCGGGTTGGTATCTGATGCATGGCGTTCCTGACGGCGTCTACTACCTGCGGGCTGCCGCGTTTCCCGTCGCCTCCGATCTCCACTCGGCCTTGCTTCCTGGCGAGAAGATGTTACTGGGCCATAACCTGAATCCGCTGGTCATGCGTCACGGGCATATTGCCGGCAATCCCGACCTCGTCCTGCACCCGCCGCGTATGACCGATCCACCTCTGGTGATGGGCTTGCCTTTACTGTGAAAGCGAGGACGAAATCGAGTCGAATGGCGGCGCGAAATGGGCCTTGCGTTTCTCCAGGAATGCGCGCATTCCTTCCTGCGCGTCGGGCGTCTGCGACGCGGCGGCCATCACTTCTATGGCATGAGCATATGCCTGCGCCTGCGGGAGTCCAATTTGAGCGTATAATGCCTGTTTACCGAGCGCTTTTGAGAGGAAACTGCCGCGCGTTGCCGCCGCGAGCAGGCGTTGCGACTCCTCTACCAGCTTGTCGGGAGAGACGACGCGATTGATCAATCCCCAGTCGGCGGCGGTCTGCGCGTCGATGGTCTCGCCGGTCAGTGCCATTTCGAAGGCGCGTTTGCGCCCGACGTTACGGGCAACCGCGACCATCGGCGTCGTGCAGAACCAGCCGCCCTTGCCGCCCGGCGTGGCGAAGGTCGCATCCGTGGAGGCCACCGCCAGATCGCAGGTCGCTACAAGCTGGCAGCCGGCGGCGGTGGCAATGGCATGGACGCGCGCCAGCACGGGCTGGGGAATCGCCTGAATCGTCTCCATCAAAGTAGTGCAGGTTTGCAATAGCTCGCGCATCGCCATCAGGTCGCGTCCGACCATATCGCCAAAATCATGCCCGGCGGAAAACGCTGGCCCGTTGGCAGCTAAGGTGACGCCGCGCGCCTTGCTTTCGCCAACTTCGCGGAACGCCGCCGTCAATTCGAGCATATGCTTGAGCGAGAGGGCGTTGCGGCGCTGCGGGTAATTCATGGTGATAGTGGCAAAATCACCGCTATAGCTAACTTCAATCAGTTCGTATGTCATTGTTTTGACCATTGCCTTCGATCCTTTCTGAATGCTGCCGACCAGGATCAGCCAGAGATTGTCACTCTTCGCTACGCCCTGTCGTCCGTCGCTTTCTTTGTCATCCTGAGCGCAGCGAAGGATCTGTGGCCGGACATCGAGATCCTTCGCTGCGCTCAGGATGACAGGCGAAGCGAGCGAGGGATGGCATGAGCGGATAGCTGCTACTCTCTTCTGTCACTATACATTAGAAAAAGGGGAAGGCGCAAACTGAACACCTATGGCACGACGAACAGCGTCACTCTGTCTTGCACAGTGGTCTGAGGGGTCTTATCGATCCAGAATTGGGTGAGAATCTGGCCGTTGGATGGTTGGAGCGCGTACACTCTGTTGCCCGGTGTGCTATAGTAGACGGCATTGCTGCTGGCGACAGGGGCCATATCTATGGTGTAGCCGCTTGAGAAGTCGGTGTTACCTGGCGCGGGTGTTGGCGTTTTCTCGGTGCCATCCAGCAATTTCACCGGTGTTGTCCAGCGTGTCTCGCCTGTCTGAGCATTCAAGGCTACGATGCTCACCTTGATGTCTTGCGCGCTGCCCGTCGCTTTGAACTGGCTGGTTTCAAGGTAGAGAGACTGGCCTTGCAGGACCGCGCCGGTTATACCTCCATCTGACCACTGGTAGCGCCAGGTCTGCGAGCCATCGAGAGTGCTGAGGGCATGCAGCGTCGTGATGCTGTTGGGCTGGCGAGCCTTCGCGGGCCAGTCCTGGTTGTATGTCTGGAAGTAGAGCGAGTCATTGGAGACCGACAGGTAAAAGCCGCCGTTCGGCTCCTCGCCTATCATTTCTGGAGTTTGCCAGAGCCGTGTTCCGGTCGCCACGTCATAGGCGGCGGCGCGCGATTGAACCATCTCGCTGACAGTCATGCCGTGCGAATCTACATAGGGAGGATTGACCGGCTTCAGGTTATATTCGGTGGTGTAAATCACTCCATTGACGATTTGCGCGGCTGCGATGGGCATTCGCCCCGAAATGAGCGAACGATCCTGCCAGAGTATCGAGCCGTCTTTCGGACTGAGGCCATAGCGCGTGAAGATGTCCTGGCCGTTGTAGCGATACCAGACCACCGCGTAGAGCAACTGGTCGGTGAGCGTTACAATCCTGAAGCCTTCGGTGCTATCCGTTCCGCGCGCCGGGTCAATCCTGGCACCCGCGATGGGGTACTGGCGCTGCCAGAGTTGTTTGCCGGTGCGCGGGTCGCGCGCGGTCAGGATGCTGACATCGACGGTTTTGGACTCCACCAGCGTATAGACGGCTGTGCTATTCACAAAGGCTCTGGCCGAGGGCTGCCGCCACAGAATGGAGCCATTCGCGCTATTGAGGGCATACAGGTATTGCCTGCCATTCGCTTTATTTTCCTGTGTTTCAACGTACAGGACGCCATGAACGACAAATGGCTGCTGCACGTCGCTTGAAAAGGGCGTTCCGCCCTGCACCGTTTCATCGCTTGCAAAGGTGTGTTGCCACAGGATGGTATGGGTCTGATTATCCAGGCGATAGATGGACTGGTTCAGATAGGCATAGAGTCCGCTCGCGCCTGCGATATTGAGGGAGGTAGCTTGTTGCCCACGCGGCGAAAGGGCGCTAACGAGTATAAAACTGCCCACGATGACTATAAGACAGAGGACGGCGGCCAGTTGCGCGAGCAGCACGCGGGTGCGACGCGCGCGCGGTTTGCTCTGCCCATGTGTGCCTGCGGGCGGCATAGCCCCACCTTGCGGCGCTTCCTCTGGTTGATCTGCCGATGTGGAGGCAGAGCGATGTACAAGTCGGGTGAGAGGTGCAAAGGCGACCGCAAG
>DASTKD010000556.1:0-5955 GCA_035716135.1 Ktedonobacteraceae bacterium | reverse complement strand
TAAAACGGTAATTATACAGCAGAATTTGTAACCTTGCCAGCATGGTTGAGCGATGCTACAATGCCCTTACGAAGATACAATTGCAACATATCCCATTATTCGCGCGGAAAGGATGCATCATGGATACAAACGCACAGATTGGACAGGCTCATATGAGTGGGTCAAACGCCATAGACTCGTCTTTTGAACCGGCTTTTTATAAAGTGGACTCGATCAATGAAGTGACGTTGCTCGACGGTATTAGCGCGCGTTTCGTAACCGGTAGTCGTATCATGTTCTCGTTCGTGCGCCTTGCGCCGGGCGCTATTATGCCCGACCACAATCATCCCCATGAACAGCTTGGCTATATTGTTGAAGGTTCAATGATGTTGAATCTGGCAGGAGATGAGCGCAACCTCCAGCCCGGCGATGCCTATGCCATCCCCGGCGGTGTCACGCATCGCGCAGTTGGCGGACCCAACGGCTGCCTTGTGCTTGATGCTTTCAATCCTCCACGCGAGGAATATCTGGAACGGGCGCGCCAGGCTGCGCAGGCGGAATAAGGGAAAGTCCATTGAACAGGGGGAAGCGACATGGATCTTGGATTGCGGGATAGGGTAGCGCTCGTCATGGCGGCCAGCAAAGGACTTGGAAAGGCCAGTGCTGCCGCGCTGGCTGCGGAGGGCGCGCGGGTGACAATTGGCGCGCGTGATGCGCGAACACTGGAGAGGACGGCACAGGAAATCCAGCAGGCTACAGGAAGTCGCGTGCTGGCCGTTCCTACCGACGTAACCAGGGCGGAGGATATGGAGGCGATCGTTGACGCGACCGCGCGCGAGTTTGGGCGCATCGATATTCTCGTCAACAACGCGGGAGGTCCGCCAGCCGGAAAATTTGACTCGTTCGGTGATGCGCAGTGGCAGACTGCTTTTGAACTGAATCTCCTCAGCACGGTGCGATTGATACGATTGGTCTTGCCACACATGCGCAAAACGGGCAGTGGCCGCATCATCACCATCGTAAGCACATCCGTAAAGCAGCCTATCGATGGCTTACTGCTCTCCAATGCTATCCGTTCAGGCGTGGTGGGTCTGGCAAAAACCCTCTCGGTCGAACTGGCTCCCGACAATATCACGGTGAATAACGTCTGCCCTGGACGCATCCTCACCGACCGTTTGCGCCAGATATACCACATCAATGAACGAGTGCAGCAGGGGGTGAGCGAAGAAGCCGTACTTAAAGAGATGGCTCACGAAATTCCAATGGGCCGGGTTGGTAAACCCGAAGAATTAGGGGCGTTTGTGGCTTTCCTGGCCTCGCAACAGGCTGCTTACATCACCGGAACTACCACGCAGATTGATGGCGGATTGGTACGCTCTTTACTGTAAGGAATGGGTTCAATCTGACTCGCCACATGTAGACAGCTCTCAGAAATAACCACCTGTCTGCCAGATTCGAGGAGTTCGTCAGGGTCCTTATCTGGTGGATAGGGCGGTTTGGCATGTCCGTTTTTCCTCTCCTCCGTAAGAATAGTAGAGTGTGGGCGGGGGAATACTCCCAGGTTGAGTAGCCTACTAAATATTTCCAATCAAAATCGGCATTGTCATCCTGAGCGCAGCGAAGGATCTTAGCGCGGCGGGAGAGATCCTTCGCTGCGCTCAGGATGACAAATCACTTCTAGTCTTAGTCGTTACTATTCCTCAGGCAGACAAAACCGTACCATATACAGAAATTGATACTATAACTCAGAAAAATCCTCATATGATAAGGAGATACTATGTCAACGAATACACCGCTTACACCAACAATACGAACCACTCTCCTCGCCGATCTCGAAGGACTATGGCAGCACTTTGACGAAATGGTGGGGACCCTGGGACCCGATGACTGGTCGGGCAAGCACGGCAAGCACTGGACTTTTACTGACGTACCGTATCACCTGGCGTACTTCGACCTGGAAGTGATCGCTACCGCTATCAGACGTGGGCTTCATGTGCCTGCTAGCGAGCAGGTATTGCGTACCGAGGCCGAGCAGGACGCCTGGAATGAGATCAAGTTCACCCAACGCCCGGTTGGAACCACTTCCCGGCAATGCCTGGAACAGATGCAGGATGGTCGCCAGGCCATCCGTGACGCGGTCGCCGGACTGAGCGAGGCTGATCTCGACCGCCCTGTGTTTATCCCACTGGTGGGTCTGGGCTGGGTGAGCGTTCGTGTAGCGCTGGAAACCTGCTACAGTCATACCTGGAACCACTTGATGCAACTCCGGTTCTGGATGAAGTGCGAGGCTCCTGCGCCCGGCCCTGAGCAAACGCAGCGTGCATTGTCCTACTTTATGTTATCGTTCGCGCGAAACCTGGATCATGAGCAGGCCGCACAGACGCGCTTAACGGCGGTTATGGAATTCTCCGGCTCAGGAGGAGGTGTCTGGACGCTGCAAGTTGCCGGGGGTGTCTGTCGCGTCAGCGAAGGGAGGGCGGCACAGCCTGATCTGATCATCAGCCAGAGTCCTGAGACGTTTGTCAAAACCAGGACCGGCATTGAGCATCCCACGCTGGCTCGGTTGACGGGAAAGATCAAAGTGCAGGGATGGCGCAACCTGAGAACGTTTGAGAAGTTGTTCCCCATCAAGGGCCTTGATTTCGCTCCAGCGCCTGTGGGAACGTTGGACGCGAGAATGACCGCCCGCACTGGATTGCTGCTACAGACAAATGCGGCCTGAGAAAGTGTACATCGGTACTCTGGCTTCAGAGCCAGGAGAAGAACGTTGGGAAAGCGCCCACATTCACACGGGCGCTTTCCCAATCGCCGTCTCTAGAGGCTGTTTAGCACTCGCTGTGGCCGCAGTTGTAGCACTTCTTGCAGCCCTCTTCGTAGACCATCGTGTTGCAGCCGCACTGCGGACACAGGTTGCCGGTGATGCTCATATGGCTCATGCTCAGCAGGGTGGCGGCGTTTTCGTCGTGGCCGTTGCCATGACCACTGTCGTTGGCAGGGGGCGTGGCTTCTGTCCCGGAATCGTGTTCCGCCTCTTGCTGCTTCATCTCCTCGAAATGCATCTCCAGGGCGCGGGCTACCGCGTCTGGCATCGAGCGCACCTGTTGCATTCCGAAGCCGACCGAACGGCTGCCGCCGATGCCGCGCAGTTGCTCGGCAATCTCTCTGGCGCGATCAGTCTGGGAAAGCGGGCTGAGGATGCGCAGGTTGAGCGAGATCAGGCGACCCAGCGCCTCGGCCAACGCCGCGATGTCGCTGCCGGCCTTGCCGACGTTGACGAACACTTCCAGCGGCCCATGCTCGTCGCTGTTGATGGTGACGTTGATCTTGCCCTCCGGCGCGTTCATCTGGCGCGTATAGCCATGCACGACGGATGGACGCGGCTTGACGCCATCTTGAATGGAGGTGACAGCTTCCATCGTCACGCCCGGTGTTACGGCTTGCTCCTCAGCTTTCTTTTCGTCCGCGACGCGCGTAAGTACGGCATCACGCGAGCCATCGCGGTAGTACGTGACACCCTTGCAGCCCATCTCGTAAGCCAGACGATACAGTGTTTGCACCTGTTCGACGGTATGGCTGTTAGGCGCATTGACCGTCTTGCTAATGCTGGAGTCGGTGTAGCGCTGGATGGTGGCCTGCACGCGCACATGCTCTTCCGGCGTCAGGTCATTCGACGAGACGAAGTACGCCGGGGTTGGTTCGTTGGTGTGGGCATCGCGCCATGCCTGGAGCAGGGGATGATACAGGATATGCTCACCGGTGCGGTCGCGCCGCACCATAGCGAAGTCGTATACCGGCTCGATACCCGAACTGACGCCCGCGAAGAGGCTGGTCGTGCCGGTAGGAGCCTGTGTCAGCAGCACGGCGTTGCGAATGCCCTGCTTCTTGATCTTCTCCTGAATGGCCTTTGGCAGTCGTTTAATGAACTCGCCCTGCATGTACTTGTCGCGCTCAAAGTGAGAGAAGGCTCCTTTCTCCAGCGCGATGTCGGCGGACATCTCATAGGCTGCGTCACGAATGGTGGTATAGATGCGCTCGATGACAGATACCGACTCCTCGCTGCCATACGGTATTTCCATCTTGATGAGCGCGTCGGCCAATCCCATCGTTCCCAGCCCCGTGCGCCGCGTGCCAAGCTGCGCCACGCGATTTTCCTCAATGAAGTACATGGTCGCATCGACCACATTGTCCAGGAAGCGCATGGCAACCTTGCTCATCTCCGCGAGACGCTGGTAATCCATCTTGCCATCAACAACGAATGCAGAGAGGTTTAAGGCTCCGAGATTACATACGCCGAAAGGCGGCAGACCCTGTTCGCCACAGTTATGTAAAGTAAGCCCATTGCCAACGAATTGATGCGCTTCTGGCTCCGATAGATCGTAGACCATCTCTTCGCCATCAGGAGTCAGGCTTTCAAAGGTTGCCAGGAAGTCTTCACGATATGGTCCGCGCGAGAACTTTGTCAGAGCCTCTTCAAGCTTGTGCTGCTTTTCATCGGTGAGAAAGCCAATCTGCTCCGCGAACGGGCGCAGGTTGCCGCGTGAAATCATGAGATCATGATATGTCTGGCAGTAGTAATTAGCAGAGCCACCTTTGCTGTCTGGCAATGCGCGAGTTCCGGCATCGCGTCGATTTTTGTAAATGTGCGAAGCGATTCCGAAGTTTAGCAGCAATCGCTGGACATCCTCGAGCATACTTTGACTGATCGATGTTAGTCGCACAGAAGTACCTTTCTCAATTGTTCCCTGTGCGGACCCATTAGCAGTAAAGAGCGCGGAAAGGAAACCTCTCTGCATTTCGCGCGAGCCGCGCAAAACAGAAGGCGGTACTTGCAGCTTATTTTCAAGCAGTTCAAGGTCGATCAAATGCAGTAGGCGTGTTGACTCAACGCGCGTTTCATTACGCCCGTTGATCTTCTGCGTCCTAATGATATACTGGCGCTTTCCCTCCGGTGCCTTGACGAGGAGATTGACTGCCTCAGCGAAATGCGAGGCTATGTTTTGCTCGGTTCCGAAAAATGACAGGGTAACGGACCCTTGACGATGTGTGTTAATGTAGCCATCGCCAATCAGCCAGCCCAGTACCTGTCCCAGGTCTTCGCTGCCTGTAGCTCCAAATCCACCTTCACCATGAAGTAAATGAATCTTGTCTCCAGCGACAAGATCATTCGCCGCTTTCCATCCTTCTAAAGTGAGTACTTTATGGTTTCCAGTAAGGCGTACTGTGTACCCTTCCTTTGTCTGGAGTCGATAAACTGGCTTGATGCCAGTTGGGAAGACATGACTTGCCTGTCGGAGCGATACACTTTTGCCAGAAGGTATCGTGGTGATGTGTGTACTGCTGCGGGCAACTGCATATCTTACGGGAACTAACTCTCCAATAGCAATATCGGGCGATGCTACAGTCACTGGCGTTCCACGGTCTGCCAGTTCTTTAGCCGGAATTAGCCCAGAGTCGGTATAGATAAGCGTATCGCCGGTAACACATGGATTCACGCAACGAATATCCTCATAGTACCAGGTATTCGATAGTTTGTTGTACCTGTCTATGAAGACCATGCCCGGCTCTGCAGACGCCCAGGCGGAGGTGCATATCAGGTCCCACAGGTCGCGGGCGCGGATGGTTTTCTTGACCTCGCCCTGCCAGATCAGGTCCCAGTCGGCGTCGTCTTTGACGGCCTGCATGAATTTGTCGGAGATGCACACGGAGAGGTTGGCATGTTCGATCTTGCCTGGTGTGCGTTTGACAGTAATAAACTCTTCAATGTCGGGATGGCTGTCGTCGAGCATGAGCATAAGAGCTCCGCGCCTGGAACCCCCCTGCTGGATCACGTCGCCCGTCGCTACCGAGTAGAGCTGTGCCCAGGAACAAGGGCCGGAAGCCGTGCCGTTGACCGTCTTGATATAGGAGCCGCGCGGGCGCAATGTCGAGAGATTGATGCCGACGCCGCCGCCGCGAGCCATGATTTCGGTCATGGTT
>DASTKD010000555.1:0-14129 GCA_035716135.1 Ktedonobacteraceae bacterium | reverse complement strand
GCATGGGGGCAGCGGAGGCGTGGGCATTGCCCCGTATTGCCCCCACAGTCATAAACCCGCCAACCACAGCGGCAATAGCCAGGAGTGAGAGCAGGATGCTCAACTTTGAGCGGGGAGAGAAGCGCATAGAATGGCCTCACTTTCAAAAAATACATTGACAACTACTAAATGGACACCATGTAGCGTAGCCAGCCCTTAACAACAGGGCGAAGAGTCATACATGGTGATTATGGAGGAGATCATTAAAGATGAACAGGGCGAGAAGGTTATGAGACGGTTAAGAATTGGTTGTACTTTAGCGGTATATGCCAATACATGGTTATAGTTTCAACCGCCTACGTTTCTCTGATTGCCCTCTCAATCAAGGAGCTGTATAACCCGTCAACTCCACATAGCCTTCGCCGCTGATAAATTTCCCCTGGCTATGACCTTGAATGCTGACCGCGCCTTCCCAGTAGCTGTTGCCGGTAGATTGATAAACAACCAACTCCTGATCTTTCAATTCGGGTTGGAGGGTAAGCGAGGCTTGCAGGTGCGGAGCGTTGATGTCGAGCTGCCAGCCGGAGGGATAATTTACGCCCGTTACCCTGCTTTTCCAGTGATTTAGTACAGTGACATGCAGGGCGCTGGCGGGCAGCAATTGCTCCTGACCGTCGGGGAGAATATAGCCGATATAGGTCGTGGCGATGTTGCCGGAGGCATCGCGCAGCAGGTAGATCATCATTTCAGTGTTGTTGCTCAGTTGCAGGCTGAACCAGTCCCAGCCGCCACCGCCCAGTAAGATGAAATTGCCCCACTGGTGGTCCATCCAGGCTTCGCCCGTTACTTTGAGTGGCTGACCATGATCGATGAGAGTACCCGTCAGAGCCATGCGCGTGCGCGAATAGTAATAGGAAAAGCCGCCGATGCCGAAAGTGAGAATGCCATTGCCATTATGCAGCGTGGGAGGCTTGAGTCCCTGTACAGCGACGCGCAGCATATAACCTGGCATGGAGGCGACAAGGTGATCGAGGCCGTTGACCCCTTTGATGGACCAGCCATCGATGGACAGGTTGATGCCAGCGCTCGATGTTCCGTTGGGAAGGGCGGCATCAGGCTCCGTCTGGAGACGCTGGTCAAAGTGAAACACGCCGCCTGTGACATCGCTGATAGCAAAATGCGCTGCATAGACGGGCGGATAGGTACTGCGCAGCGCCTGGAAGAAGACCAGTTCAAAGCCATAGTGATGAGTGCTGCCATCGGGCATGAGAGCATTGAAATGACCGGTGTAGTACCACCACTCGGTGAGGTCGCGGTGCGCCGCCTCGTCCTGTGGGAAGCGCACCGGTGGCAATACAGTGGGTGTAGGCGAGACATTGGCCTGCGGTAATTGCGTGGAGGTAGATGGAATGCCCGGAAAGCCGCAGGATGCCAGCAAGACGGACAGCAGCACAAACAGAATCAGGGGGCTTTTGCGTTTCATGGCCGTTTTCCTCCAACTCCGGCGTCCTGTGAAGGCGATATGTCCTCGGCCTCGCGTGCCGCAAGCTGCTCCATCACAAATTGTTCAGAGTGTGTTGATGGGCGGCGCTGCACACCGGCGATGGGCAGCCACCAGTTCCAGTTCCCCAGCAGGCGCATGGTAGCGGGAACCAGCAGGCCGCGCACAAGCGTCGCATCCAGCGCCACCGCCAGAGCCATACCCAGCCCCAGCGCTTTGACCAGAATCATATCCGCCGTCGCAAAACTCGCGCTCACCACCACTACAATGATCGCCGCGCTGGTGATGATGCCGCCGCTACGCTGCAAGCCAAGCGCGACGGCTTGCGTAGTGTCGCCCGTCTGCCAGAACGCCTCTTGCACGCGAGATAGCAGGAAGACCTCGTAGTCCATTGAAAGTCCGAACAATGCACAAAAAAGTAAGATAGGACTGGACGCCTCGACAAAGCCCAGCGGCGTAAAGTTCAGAAACTGGTGCAGAAAGCCATCCTGAAAAATGACGACCAGCATCCCATAGCTCGCCAGGATGGACAGGGTATTCATTATAATTGCTTTCAAAGGCAAGAAGAGCGAACGGAAGAACAGCAACAGCACGATGTAGGTTGTCACAGCCACAATCAATACGGCTATAGGAAAATCTGAATACAGCGACTGCACATAATCGATATTGGCCGCCGTTTCGCCATCCACCAGCATCTTCATACCATGACCCGGCGGCGTGTTGCGAATCGTTTGCACCAGTTGCAGCGCGCGCTGATCGAGCGCGCCATATTTACTGACCACCTGGATCATAGTCGTATCGCCCGCGACCGAGACTTTGAGCAGGCTTGCCAGGTAGGGATCGGAAACGAGTCGCGGGTGAGCATACAGCGCCTCGTACTGCGCAAGCGTGATACGCGGGTCGGCGCTGACGATGCTATCGACGCGCTCTACGCGAGGATCGGCCTCGATACGCCGGACATAGGCATAGAGGTTTTGAATATTGGTGGGTGCCAGTACATCGCCGCTGGTCTGTAAAGCAAGCAGGATAGGGGTCGTATCCTGCACGTTGAAGCGGCTGTTGAGTAGATCGAAGGCCGCGCGCGACGGCACGCTGGCAGGCAAGATCGAGGCATCCGGCGCGGAGAAACGCACACCCAGAAATGGCGAGCCGAGCGCGATCAGCAGCAGCAAGACGGGAACGAAGATACGCACAGGGTAACGCATCACAATATGTGAGAGGCGATACCAGAAGCCGTGATGAACTTCAGCAGTTGCTGCTCCAATCGCTGGAACAGCGATGACTGCCCGTTTTTTCAACTTTGGCAACCGCACCGGGAAAGCATTGATGCGCGTGCCGATAATGGCGAGGGCGGCTGGCAACAGTGTGAGGGCGGCAAAGACCGCCATCAGCACGACCAGCACGCCGCCCAGCCCAACCGAGTGCAGCATGTTGATATGGAAAAAGATCAGTCCAGCCAGGCCAATCGAGACGGTAAAGCCTGAAAAGGTGACGGCGCGTCCGGCTGTAGCTACCGTCATAGCAACGGCGTCTTCTACACTACGCCCGCGCGCCAGTTCCTCGCGGAAGCGACTTACCATGAAGAGCGAGTAGTCAACGCCCAGACCCAGCCCGAACAGTGTAGTGATATTCAGCACAAAGATGGAAAGTTCGGTGATATGTCCCAGGCCAAAGATGAGGGCCAGCGAGACAAGTACCGCGCCTCCGCCTACCAGCGCGGGCAGGATGGCAGCCACGACCGAACGAAAGACGAGCAGCAGCGCAATAACGGCGAATGGAAACGCCAGCGCTTCGGCGCGCCGCAAATCATTCTCGCTGACCGTCTGAATATCCTGGTAAAACACCGGCCCGCCCCCGATGCTTGTCTTGAGATGCGGCACCGGATGCAAACGGCTCCGTAGTTCAGGCAAGAGCTTTGGCGCTGTATTCGGGTCGGTATTGAGAACAATATCGACATACGCGGCGTGCCGGTCCAGCGATACCTGGCGTGGATTTTCCGTGAAACTGATAATGCTGGCGACTTCCGGCATCCGTTGCACACCGGCAAGAGACTGCTGCGCTTCCTGTATAAATTGTGGATCATAAGCGGTGTATTGTTGGCTGGTATAAATAACCTGCACAATGTTCACGTTCAGGCGCAACTTATCCGCCAGCAGAGCAAGCGCCTGCTCCGACTCGGCATCCGGGTTGGTGAAACCGCCCGCCTGTAGCACATTGCTGGCCTGTGGCGCGAATGGCAACGCCACGACCACCGCGATAAACCAGAAACCCACGATAAACCAGCGATAGCGGGTAACTAGCTTACCCAGACGGTAAAACATGCTCAAACCTTTCCCTGCACGGCCTTGCATACTGTGATAACTCCAAACATATCATACATCCGACGGTACAAATTGACATATGGGCAATGCCTCCCTCGACTGGAATAATCCAGTGTTGTATGATGTTAGAGGTTATTACATAATTCCAACATACGCTGGCCTGCGACGGCACACGATCACAATTCACAGAGCCATCGCAGTGTTCCTGTAGCCCGAACTCTTTTCACGGCTACAGTTTTACGTCCTCGACTATACGAAGGAGTGTTTTTTATGGCAAAGTCATCATCTGGCGGCAATTCGGCGAGTAAAGAGTCGCCTAAGAAGGATATGCCAGTTAAGGTGATTTCGGTTAATCGCGCGGCTTACCACGATTATTTCGTGGAACGCACGATTGAGGCCGGCATATCGCTGGTCGGCACCGAGATCAAGTCCATCCGCGATGGGAAAGTCAACCTGCGCGGCGCTTACGCGATGGCCCGCAACGGCGAATTGTGGCTGGAAAATGCCCATATCGCCGTCTATGAGCATGGCAACCGCTACAACCATGAACCCATGCGCAACCGTAAATTGCTGCTGCACCGGCGCGAAATCGAACAATTGCAGGCGAAGGTTGCCACAAAGGGGCTAACCCTCGTCCCGCTCAAGCTCTACCTCAAAGGCGGCAAGGCCAAGATCGAACTGGGGCTATGTCGCGGTAAGAAGCTCTACGATAAGCGTGAAGCCATTACCGAGCGCGATGTGAAACGAGACCTCGAGCGCGTCATTCGTAAAGGATAGCCAGCGTGACCCAACAAGAACAGGACAATTCCACGACCGAAATCGAGCATTTTATGCAGGATCGCCGCAATTTCGGCATCCTGCATTTGCTCGGTATGAAGATCATTTCTGCTGAAGCTGGCACCGGGCGCGTCGGCATTACTGTCGATGAACGCCTGATGCACCCTCAACAAATCGTGCATGGCGGCGTGATATTCACCCTGGCCGATACCGCAATGTCAATGGCGCTAGTTCCCCTCTTGCCACAGGGTACTCGTTTTGGCACTATAGAAGCCAAGATCAATTTCATGTTGCCTGTCCGTACAGGCGAATTGCTGGCGGAAGGTACGGTCGTTCATATGGGCCGCTCGACAGCCGTAATGGAGGCGACGGTATTCAATATCGTGGACGGCGAGCAACGCGCCATCTCGAAGGTGCTGGGAACGTTCAGTTTCGCGCGCCCGAAAACTGCGGGTGAGGATATTGATCTCCATTAATCAAAAATTTAGAAGATCAGCAATTTCTTGAAGGTACAATTTGATTTGCGAAATTACCTCGGATGATAGAACAGGTTTTCTTTCGCTAAATTGTAAAACTATCTGATCAAGAACACGGCTTACTTTTTCTTCTGACCAGCCTTCGCTAAAAATTGAAAGAAAACTCTGCCATGCACTAATGGGGATGCCAGACAATTCTTCACGGACAAGTTTGCTAATATATTTATCCATCAATCCAGTACGAGCAAATCGGCCAAAATTACCTCCCTTATCGCTGATTGCTTCATCTGAAATCGGAGCCGATTTTGTGGGATAAAAGCCTGTAGAAGACGAAATGGTGATGTCATTCTTGCCCTTTCCGTCTTTTTTGTAACGCCAATACCAGTTCCTATACTCTGCCGCAAAGCGCGCGCCTGCCACATAGGGTTGGAACAAAATCGGTGATCCAGAGATTACATTGGATAAAGCCCAGGGATACACGACAAGTAAATCAGCGGGAGCGCATACTGATGGTGTAACCTTGTATCGAAAACTTGGTTCTCGCTCTTTAGCCAGAATATACCAGCCTTTAAGTTCGATACCCATAAGTATCTGTGGCTGAATATCGGGTGCTGATGCGCGCAACGTCACATCTGGAAATGTCTGGGGTTGGCGCACAAAACGATAGAGGGTATATTTTTGCTCTGGGTCCCATACCGACCTGATCTCATTTAATGCACTGGCAACCTGGGCTTCAATTGTGGCTCCCAGAGACGAGTTAAAAGTAAACAAGTCTGTAGCAAGTACACCAGAAATCACCAGATCAGATTTGAAGAAAGACGGAAGCGCAAACAGAGCTTTGAAGACATCTTGAAATAAGTTAAAATGCTCCCACTGCCCGTCTGGACTTACGGATTGTGGTTCAGGAGGCAATGAGGATTCAGATACATCCTCCTCTTCACGCTGTACGAGATCTGACAAACGTTTGTTCCTCCCGTTCAAGGCGCGCCCTGGCTAAATCATAGTATTCTTCCAGCATTTCGGCGCTAAAACAACGGCGTCCTGTTTGTAACGAGGCTATGGCCCCGGAACAGAGACCTCCAAAAGGCTCCCATACTACATCATCGGGATCACTGGAAGCGAGAATAATTCTTTCAATTAAACGCAATGGTTTTTGATTCGCATGAATGCATTTTGCGCGTTCGTCTTTGAGACGTTCAACTCCACGGACAGCAGGCTCAGACCATACATTAGTCACCCCATGCATATGATTCCATTTGGCTCTCAAGTGTGACCATTGCTCGGAATTAACAGGCATATTTCCATCAAGAGAGAAATACGGCCAGTGGGTTATACGGCCATGCCTGTTCGCATAATCAGATAGCCGTTCCATCATTTCAGGCGGCGGGAAGTACCAGAGATGATCCTGAGTAAAATATTTACGTGTAGCCGCGTTCTTCACGCCACATGCTTCATTTGTTTTTGAAAGAGGAAGGCCAGTGCGCTGCCACTCGCTTCGCAGCCATTGCTGAATCGATAATTCCTGACCATCAACGGTCGGAAGTTTTACATCTCGCACATATCGAGCGCAGACTTCCGTCACAATAGGGAAACTACGGATAGTTTTACTATTCACATTTCCCGCAATATGGGCAATGCTTTTATCCCAAACATGTAATCCTTTATATTCCCATCCATGTAAAGCTAATATGGGATGAACTGTTGCCCAACCAATCTCAGTATTCCAGAACCAGAGCGTCGTTTCTGGCAGAGCATAACGAGACCATGCTGCGATATGTTGTACATACCAGGATGCCAGTCCAGATGCCGTGGGAGGATCACCCGGAAAACCATCTACACCATATGCTCCATCAGAAATGATCACCGTTGGTCTCGGCCAGGATGCATATCGTTCAGAGGCATCGGCCAGTTCTATCGTGGCGGAACCCACTGAAGTAACAGGAAAAGTAACTGAGGGTTTCATACAATCCGTAATCAGTTCAGCTTGCCTGAATGGATTGTCGCGTTTACTTGCCATAACTATTCAAACTCCGGCACAAGCACAAACGTTCTTATGTCGGCAGAATACCATACATTGAACAGCTATTCAAGCGTTTTGACAGCCATTATTACTTATTCCTCTTTTGTCGCAGTCCCCTGCATTGGCACTACAAGGTAGCTCAGCAGCAAACCGATGATGCCGGCCATGAAGACGGAACCGAGCCAGAGATGAATTGACCACTGGATGCCCCGGATGATTTCCAGGTTCAGGAAGTAGCACAGGTAGAAGAATGCTGGTACAACGAAAGCAAAAAGTCGCAGCATATCTGGTCGCTTTGTCGAGGGTTTGAGCCACCAGTATATGAGGTCCGCGCCCAATCCTCCCAGCGCGGCGGCGGGAATGAGATTGTAGTGATTGCCCAGGATGCTCAACAGGGTGATGTTGAGCGTGAAAATCAGGGTGAATGCCCCGAAAGGCAGCGTAAAACGCCGCACTAGCAGCAAAACGATGGCGGCTAATAGAGCTGCCTGGAAGAGAAGGCTGACCAGACCCAGCGAGATACCGGCTTGATCGGTCGGGAAACCAGCGGGGGTGACAATCGCGGCGCTCAGTCGCACAAAGGGGTGGGCATACTCGGTAAAGAATGTGAAGACGGAGAAAATGAAGGCTACGGAGAAAAGCATGGGAAGCAAGGCTTTCCAGCCGCGTGTCACACTCTGCGGGCGACGCCATGCCGCGCGCAAAGGGCCGCTCATACATAAGATGAGTCCAGTCGCCAGTCCAAGATGGGTCGGGCTGAGCAACGCCTCAACATTCTGTTCGATGCCGAAGAGGATGTGCCAGATCATATCCGCAACCCCGCTCACGGCGAAAATGCCCGCGCCCAGTAGCGACAACTCATAGCCCGATGGCAGAGCGCGCGACCATGCGTAGCCTCGCGTATGATTTCTGTACAGAGAGATGACCAGAAAGAGAGCTACCGAGAGATAGCCTGAATAAAGTACAGCGTGCCAGGGTGTAAAGAACGTTTCCAGCCGGGGAATATGAGTGTGCGCCCAGCCATCAAGGAACAGGCCACCCATAAACCAGCAACTGAAGACGATCATGAGCGAATCAAAAAGCAGGCTACTTGCGGGTTGCGCTGAGGCAGGTTGCGTTTCTTGCTGCGTTTGCGCGATGTGTGCGGGTACAGACATGTTTATCCCCTTATCGTTGTTATAAAGACTCGTCTGTTATTACATCATCAACTTATACGCGCAAATACGGCATTGGTTACATTGATTCCTTGCGCTTTTACTCATCCGGCCTCAATTATTTTAGGCAATGGCGGGTCGCTCTCCAAAAGGAGCGATACGTCAACGTTGAGCGCAGTTGCCAACCTACCGAGCGTTTCCGTCGTTACAATACTAGTCGGCTCCCGATAGATTTTTCTCAGTGTGCGCAAATCGATATTAGCCTGTCTGGATAAGCCACCCTGGCTGATCTTCTTCTGTTGTGCGACTTCTTTTACTCTCAAGCGTACTCCAGCCATCTATCTTGCTCCCTCCTCTGTATATGCCTTAGAAGATAGCAGTATGTAGGACTTTACAGTAGGCGGCTTGTAATGATATACATTGTAATGATATACATTGTAATGTCGTCTTATTGCTATTACTTATCGGCACGAAGGAGTAAAAATACCAGTCATGATTGAAGATCAAGAACAAGAGGAACTCGAGCAGATGTTGGAAGCGTTGAAGCAATTTGATGAACGCTTTGATGTTCTGGATATCCTGATGCGCTATCCAGACGCTACCACTGACTATACTTCCCTGTTTCAACAGCGTAAAGAAGCTGAAGCCCATCATCTGCAATTATGTACATGGTTTGCAGGGAGGGGCTTCAGGATCAAATGGAATGTTGAATTAAGCCGTTATGAAGCGGTAAGCCGGAACAAAGACGAGATTAGCCAAATGTCGAAACCTCCGTCTCCATCTTGACCGTCTCTGTTTCAGTGGCATCTTCGGTCTCGGCGTGGTAGGCGTGCTTCTCAGCGCGTCCGCCGGGGAGCAGGAACATGGCGGCCAGTCCGATAACGGTCAGCACGAGAGTGAGCAAGTAGACCCAGAAGAGGCTATGCGCCAGAGCTGTCTGCAACTGGCTCAGGAAGTCTAAGGGCAGCGATTTGCGCACGTCGGGCGTGAGCAAGACGTTGGAGGGCGCGACATTTTTGGGCAGGCGAGCAACCGCGCCGGGAAAGCGCGCGAAGATGGGCGCGAATAGCCCGGCCATCTGTGTATTGAGGATGGTTCCCATCAGAGCTACACCGACCGTACCTCCAATGGTGCGCACGAACTGCGTCGAAGCCGTCGCCACGCCGCGCAGGTTCCAGGGTACGGCGTTCTGCACCGAAATGACAAACGCGGTACTCATCAGGCCCAGGCCGGAGCCGATTACCAGCATAGCAGCCACTATAAAGGGTAAGCCTGTACTCACCTGGAAGAGCGTTACCATACCCACGCCAACCACTACCAGCAATGCTCCCATGACGGACGTGAGCCGGTAGCCATAACGGATAATGATCTTACTGCTGAGCGTAGCAGCGATAGGCCATGCCACCAGTAGAGGCCCCAGTGTGATACCCGCGCTCGTCGCCGTTCCACCTTTCACTCCCTGTACGAAGAGAGGCACATAGGATGTGATGCCAAAAAGCACTACGCCCAGGATAAAGCCGCCAATGCTTGAAATGGCGATGATGCGGCTTTTGAAAAGCGTCAGCGGCAAAATTGGTTCGGGAGCGCGCATCTCCTGATAGACAAAGAACAGCAGAAAGACAACAGCCAGCGCGAACAAGCCCAGGCTTTGCGCGGATGTCCAACTCCAGGTGACGCCACCCTGGAGCATAGCAAACAGGAGCGCCACGATACCGGCGGTAAGCGCCGCGCTACCGATATAATCTATCGAATGCTTCTTGTGTTCAACATTTTCTTTGAGTGAGATTATCAACAGGAAAGCTGCAAGCAGGCCAAAGGGAATATTGATATAAAAGACCCAGCGCCACGAGAGATGATCCACGATCAACCCACCAACGGCAGGGCCGACGATGCTGGATATGCCCCATACGCCGCTGAACAGCCCTTGCACCTTCGCGCGTTCTTCCAATGCGAAGATGTCGCCAATGATGGTCAGCACAAGGGGCAGCACCGCGCCCGCGCCCAATCCCTGGATAGCGCGAAAGATGACAAGCTGTTCCATCGATTGCGCCGCGCCAGAGGCTATGGAGCCGAGTAAAAATATGGCAACGCCAAAAAGGAAGAGCGGTTTGCGCCCGAAAAGATCGGCGAGTTTGCCATAAATCGGTACGGTTGTCGTCGAGGTCAGAAGATAGGCTGAAAATACCCACGAATAGAGGTTGATGCCACCCAGCTTACCCACAATGCTGGGTAGCGCTGTGCCGACAATAGTAGTGTCGAGCGCGGCCAACGCCATACCCAGCATCAGGGCAATAGTGACAGTGATTTTTGCTTTTCTGGTCATACGTGATATGCCTGTTTTCTGTGTGTGAATGGGGAGCGAAAAAACCGTATAGGTAACAGAACATTATGCGATACAGAATTATTCCAATTGGGGAGACGCCAGCCGCTTATCCAATCTGGATAAACGCAGCAGGCAGAGCAGCGCGATAAAGGCCAGGATAAACGTCAGAAAGATCAGGCCGTCGAAACCCCACTTTTGCGCGAATACTCCTCCCAGGCCATTGCCGAGCAACTGGCCGACGCCCAGAAACACCGAATACAAACCCATGAGCAAGCCGCGATCCTTCGCGCTGCCCTCGGAAATATCCGCCAGATAGGCCAGCGCGGCTGGCGCGAAGCTGCTTTCCGCGAAAATGCCCACGAGCAACAACGCAATCCACGCGATCAACAGGGGCATATTACCTGTTCCGGTATGGTTGAGTCCCGCCAGGGCAATGCAGGCCAGGTACACGCCGACAATCGATGACAGCATGAGCAGTAAACGCGGAGCGCGGTTCATAAAGAATGCCCAGAAGAGCAGGCACAGGCCGAAAAAGAGGACATACGCCCCCAGAATAAGGCTTAAATGCCCGCCTCCGCCATGTTGACTCAAGCTGCCCATCAGCATTTGATGCTTTTCATGACGCGGCGAGGAGAGGATAAAGGTGAGCTGCGAACTGAGCCAGATGCCTACCAGCGCATTGATGCTGATCCAGGCGGGGATGAAGGTGAACAGGCGCGGAGTGCGAATGATGAGCCAGTAACGCGCGGCCAGCACGCGCGCCTTCCCACGTTCAATAACCTGTTTGACCGCCGGAACTACAAACATACACAGAGCCGCCAGCAGATAGCCAGCCGCCAGCAGCGCAAAGGCGTATCGATCAAAACGATCCCACGCAAAACCGCCCAGTACGACCCCTACTGCCAGCCCTCCACTGGTGGCGAGTTCGTAGAGGCTCATCACGCGCATTCGCAGCGACTGATTCTCTACGGTATAGTCGGCGAGATAGCCCAGCGCGGCAGGTACCTGCATGGCGGAAGAGATACCGGCCAGCAGTTGCAAGCTCAGCAAATAGGGAAAGGGATTGCGCGTGGGAGTAAAGATGAGGAGAGCGACCTGAACGAGTCCAAAAAGCGGACCAATGAATAAGAAAACGCGCCGCCCGATGCGATCACTCACCGCGCCGAGCAGCGGCGCGAGCGCCAATTCTACTACATAGTACGCAACCGAAATCAGGCCAACATGAATCGAGGAAATAGCATGACCACTCTGGACGGAGAGTTGCGCCAGAAAACGCCCCAGCACAATAGAACTCGCTCCACCATTGACACGCAGGATAAAGGTGCCAAGCAGTAGAGGAATTATCGAGCGACGCGCGATTTTAGAGCTGTTCGTTCTCCATGAGTTCCGGGGTAACGAGTCCAAACTGACCTTTCCGTTGATTCCTCAGTGTTATGAGCGCAATACAACACCCTGCCAGTAGCAGCAAAACGGCCACTACCAGTAATACTAAATAAAGTGGTCGCATTCCCCCGGCGTTTATTGCGCTTACTACCAGTATACTCTGCATAACATCATACGCTTTCCCCGGCACGCGACAGCACACCAGGCTTAAAACTATACTATGACTTCACCCACATGATTTGAAACGGCAAAACTGAAAGAAAAGTAACGTTAAAATATAGAAATATGGTACTCCCGGTTGACCTCTCACAATTGATGGGACGCCATGCAGGGATGCATCCCTGCATGGCGTCCCATCGTCATTTAACATGTCGCCGATAGGCAAGCTTCCTCACCGGGATCGGGGTTAGAGAGCTTGCCGGGACGCAACTCCTTCTCGTATTCGCGGTACCACCTGATACTGTAGACGGCTTCCCGGTCGTAGAGCGGCGTTATGCCGATCAACTGCCGGGCTTCGATATTCACGTCGAGCGTGTGTTTGCCAACGCGCTGTCTCAGGTCGAGGGCATCGTCCAATTCGACCTTCACACGCCAGAACTCGCGCGCCTGCGTATAGCCCTCGCGCTCGAACAGGTTACGCGCTTCGATGTTGTTGCTGCTCACCAGAGCCTTCAAGCATACTCGTTTGTCCAGCGACGTGTGATACATCTGCTGGCGAGCGCGCTCTTCGATCAGGCGCAACAACAACGTTCCTATACCGCGCTTGCGATAGTCTGGATGCACGCAGACGAAGGTGTGGTATTCTTCGTAGTCGCTATGACACACGCACCCAAAACCGACAAATTGTCCTTTGCTGTTGACAATTACCCAGGCATCGCTCTCCAGGTGGAAGCTATGATTCCGCCAGTGAGCCTGTAGCTCCTCGGTTGAACTGTCCGCAATGCCGTGTTCCGCGCGACCACAGAGCGCCACCAGTTCCATGATCGAATATAAGTCCCTTTCCTCAGGTATACGCGCCAGTAAGTTGGTTAAGTGTACAGACATTGCCAGTTTCTCCGTTCCTCGGACTATTGAGAAGGAGCAGACCGCAACCGCTTCAGAGCTTTATCTCCTGCGTGCTGAGTTCTATACCCGCACGCAACTCCTTCTCGTAGTTGATATAGACACGGACGACATGCATACCTACTTTCTCGTATAGACGTGTCGCCCCGCTTAAATTCTGCGCATCGACACCCAGACCGACATTTCTGGTGCCGCGCCGGTAAAACTCGCCAAATGAATGCAGCAAAAGCGCCTTGCCCAGGCCAACTCGCCGCCAGGGACGCAACACCGCCAGGGTGTCAACCCAGCCGAGTTCATCGCGGTGCGTACACAACGAGATACCCGCGATGCGGTCGCCCTCGTAGGCCAGGAACCACAGGGTAGGGTCGAAGCTCTCGCGCTCGACCGTCCAGTGCTTAAAGTGTTCGAAGTTGCCGGGCATGTGTCCCCAGTGATCCTGAAAAGCCTCTTCGTCTGTTTCAAAGACGACGCGCTCGTCGCCCGGACGGAAGGTACGCACGCTGATGCCAGCGGGCCATTCCGGTTTAGATGGAGCTTCGTTCATTTCGATCTCCATGTTCCAGGAACGACGTATCTCCTTAAATCCGTGACGTTGCAGGCTCAACACGCCTTGCTCGTCATTCTGGGCCACAAAACAGCTCAACGCGACTCGCGCATCCGGTCTGGCCTGCGCGACCTGCCCCTGCGCCCATTGCTCTACCTGAGCCAGCAAGTGATCCTGCAAACCCAGGTGCGCGTACTCAGGTAGTACGAGTACTTCGCTATAGATGCGCGCGTGTTCTCGTTGTCCTGTAGAGGCGTAGCCAACAACCTGCCCGGCGGGTCCGGCTATTAACCAGGCGTCCTGCTGCAAGTTGAAGGTTGGCGCGAGCCAATCGGTGCGTAACTCTTCAAGAGTAATATCTGTTGAGCCGTGATAAGTAAAATCACTGCTGCTAATCACGTTGTGAACAGCTTTCAGGTCGTCCATCATTGGGCGACGCATTTGAAAGCCCTGCGGTAATGTTTGAATCATTTCTCTTCTCCTATTCTTCCAGTACCGGGTGAGCCAGGGCGACCGCCAGGGTCGCCCCTACCATACACGGACTGTTCGTTATCCGGCGAGCCAGGGCGACCGCCAGGGTCGCCCCTAC
>DASTKD010000554.1:0-16045 GCA_035716135.1 Ktedonobacteraceae bacterium | reverse complement strand
GACAGCTAGAAACGGTGCAGGCCGAACAGACCCAGCTCATGCAGGAACTTAGCGGCGCTAATACGCGGCTGAATGAGATCAATAAAGAGCTACTGGACGCCAACGAAGAACTCCAGGTTTCCAATGAAGAACTGGTACTGGCCCATGAAGAATTGCAGGCCACCATCGAAGAATTCGAGACCACTAACGAGGAATTGCAAGCCACCAACGAAGAACTGGAGACCAGTAACGAAGAACTCCAGGCTACCAACGAAGAACTCGAAACCACCAACGATGAGTTGAGAGCGCGCTCCAGTGAGCTACAGGAAGCCACTCATATGCTCGAAAGCGAGCGTAAGCGGCTTTCAGAGATGATTGAGCTTGCCCCATTCTCTATCCTGATGCTGCGCGGACCCCGGCTGTTAGTTGAAGCCTTTACTCCTCGCTACACGCCGCCGGTTGATGCAAGGGCAGTGCAGAATCGACCTCTTGATGAAGTCTTCGATCACTTCTGGCAGGACGGCGCGCCGGTAGTTCGCCTGGTTCACGAGGTCTACCAGCAGAACGCGATGCGCACAACCTCCAGAATGCCCACGCGCGTAATGAAAGATGGCGTGCCTGTAGAGCGCTATGTAGTCTATACGCTTGTGCCTTCCCACGATGCCACCGGGCGCGTCAGCGGGGTGCTGCTCTATGCTGTAGATGAGACCGAGCGGCTGGTCAAAGAAGCCGAGGAGGAGCGCGCGCGGCTGCGCATGATCTTCGATAACACGCACGCGGCTGGCCTGGCTCTCTATGATGCCAACACCACCGCGTTAATCATGGGAAGCCCGCGCTATCTTGACATGGTGGCGCGCGCGCGTGGAAAAGATCGCAGCGAACTGCCGGGCAGCCTCTGGTACGAGTTGCTCCCAGATGCCTCCAGTGAGGAAGCCATCGAAATATGGAAGACGGTCATAGAGAGCCGTATGCCACTACACCGTCCAGAAGTTCATATCAACCTGGCCGGGGATGAGCCAGAAACAGTATGGAATTGGACCCTCACGCCTGTTATGCGGAAGGAGGAGCAGGACACGGTCCAGTACCTGATGGTCTCCGCCGTCGAGATCACGGAACAGACGCGGGTACGCCAGCAGGGGGAGCAATTGAACCTCCTCAAAGACGAATTTATCTCTCTAGCGAGCCATGAACTGCGCACACCTCTCACTTCGATTCATGGCAATGCCGAACTCCTGCACCGTAAACTGCAACGCCAGGTGAAAGCATCACAGCGCGGCGAAGGGCATCAACCGACTGACGGGCTATTGAGTTCCGAACAAGACGTGCAGGCAGTGGAGAGAATCATTCGCCAGGCGAACCGCTTGAATCGACTCATCGAAGAGATGATGGACGTGACCCGTATTCAGGGTGAAGTACTGGAATTAAAAAACCTGGAGGGCGTCAATCTGGTTGAGGTAATACGGCGGGTCGTTGATTCCTATGCCGCGACCGAGCGTGCCATCAGCATGGAAACCACCTCGGAGGCATTTGTCGGGAATTGGGATGAGTCCCGCCTGGAGCAAGTATGGCATAATCTGATTAGCAACGCGCTGAAGTACAGCCCGTCCAGCACGACCGTGAAAGTGAGCCTGGAGCAACAACCGAACGAAGTGGTGGTCATGGTAAAAGACGAGGGGCATGGCATGAGCGAAGAAGAACATGCTCATATCTTCGATCGTTTCTACCGCTTATCCAGGGATGAGAAATCGAGCGTTGAGGGATTGGGGCTGGGACTCTACATCGCGCACGAGATTATCGCTCGCTACGGCGGGCGCATGTGGGTAGAGAGCAAACCAGGTGAGGGCAGTACGTTCTTTGTTTCGCTACCGCTTGAAAAGACGGACGAATGATGCGAGCTGTTCTGCCACTTTTGAACGGCATCATACGTGCTAATTTCATAAGAACAGTACACCCAGATGCGAGAAGGAAAGAAGTTATTACATATGTCCAGAAGAGATAGAGATTACGACCGGGGTTATAGAGGAAACAGAAGAGATCATGGACATAGAAGGCGACGCTCATCTTTCTGGAGATGGGTTGGCGAATCCGTGCTAATTGCCGCTATTGTTCGCCTGATTCGCCGCATGATGCGCAGGTATTAGTCACAGATGGAAGTTCAGCCTGTACTATCAGCCGCCGAGTGGTTTCTTCGCTATAACTGATCCGCTACGCGGAAATGTCTCCGGGCACTTTCTTACCTGCTCCCATACCAGCAAACGGCGGCCATCCTCCAGCCCCGGCAATGTCACAGCTTCGTCAGCTCTCAAAGCTGTTCCAAGTTGACGAACTGCAAGTTTCCCCTGTACCAGTTCCTCCATTAAATCGCCTTTTTTAGGCAGGACGATCTTCCCTCCGACACGGCAATACGGCGCGGCATATTCCAGCAGCACAGGCAGCGAGGCGACGGCACGGGCGGTTACAAGATCAAACGAGGCGCGATACGCCTGCTGGTGAGCCAGTTCTTCGGCGCGTCCCTGCACAGCTTCGATATTGTGTAATCCAAGCGTCTCTATCATATGCCGTAAGAAAGTGACCTTCTTGCCTGTCGCTTCTAATAGCACAACATACCATTGCGGACGTAATACTTTGAGAGGGATGCCAGGAAAACCCGCACCCGCGCCAATATCCAGTATTCGCGCCTGTGGCTTATCATATGCAGCTAGAATAGATGCCGAATCCAGAAAATGTTTGAATAAGATTTCTGTAGGATCGGTAATCGCCGTGAGATTAAAGCGGCCATTCCACTCGATCAGCTCCTGCCGATAGCGCAGGAAAAGCTGCAATTGTTGATCGGTGGCGTCGGGATCAAGCCTTTGCAGACTCTGCATGAATAGATCGAGTGCATCCTCTTGCGACATGATTTGATCCCCAACTGTAGTTTACCAGGGCGACCGCGAGGGTCGCCCCTACAATATACGATCGTCTCGAACCGCTTCGTAGTATTGTAGGGGCGACCCTCGCGGTCGCCCTAGTTCTAAACGCGATTCGTCCCCACATCGATCAAACGATGATTCCTCGATCCAAACCGCTCAAAACGCGATTCGTCTCCACATCGCTCAAACGATGATTTTCCGCTTGCTGTTCAGGTAATCGACGAGCAGGTACTCGCCGAGGTTATTTTTGTCGGCGTAGAAGGTGCGACCGTGATTGATCTCCGCGAGTTGGTTGACAAAGGCGATCATCCAGCGATCTTCACCCAGCATGAAGGTATTGATGGTGATACCTTCGCGGGTGCAGCGCTGCGCCTCCAGCAGGGTCTGCTGTTCGGCGAACGGATTGGGAGGATAGCCGAAATGCCATTCGCCCTCTTCATGCCAGTAGGTCGGACCACCATCGGTAATCAGGATGATCTGCTTATTGACACCGTGATGGCGTCCGAGCAGTTGTCGTGCCAACATCAAGCCGTGTGCCATGTTGGTACCCGTCTCGTTATCGAAGCGACTCATCTCAACCAGTTCTTCAGGCTTGTACTCGCGCGCCAGGTACGAGAAACCGACGATATGCAGGTTATCGCGCGGGAACTGCGAGCGAATCAGGCTTTCGAGCGCCACCGCGACTTTCTTGGCGGCAGGCTGGCAACCGTTGTAGATCATGCTCATGCTCAGGTCGATCATCAAGACGGTCGATGACTGGGTAGTGAACTCGGTGCGGTACACCTCAAAGTCTTCCTTCTCCAGGCCAACAGGCGTGCCGGTGCCGCGCCGGTGTATAGCATTCATGAGCGTCTTTTCCAGATCGAGCAGGAATGGATCGCCGAACTGGTAAGGCTTGCTCTCGTCGGTACGCTCGCCTCCGGTTCCTCGGAACGGGCTGATATGCCGGCCAAAGCCATCGCGCTTGAGCTTATTGAAGATGTCCTGCAACGCCTTCTGACCGATCTTGCGGATGCCGCGCGCGGTCAATTCCCAGCGATTGCCCTTCTTCTGGATATACCCGGCCTCCTCCAGCATCTTCATCAACTCTTTCAGTTGCTCAACCGACTGGTACTCTTCGTCGCCAAGCAGGTTTTTCACCTTATCGCTATCAATAGCCTCCAGGTTATCTAGCCGACGAGCCTCTTTGAACTGGTCTTCCAGACCCTCCATCTGCTGCAAACGCGCCATCATGCGCATGGCCTCATTGAGGGGCAGCGAGTCGTTGCCTCTGAATGGGTAGCGCGTGCGCGCCTGCTCCATTGGCATGAGGGCTTCGAGGTTCTGCGCCAGTTCCATCATGTCAACGCGGATGCGATCATCTCCCATGAGTTGTTCCATGAGATCTTGCAGTTCCTGTCGTTGCTCTGGCGAGAGATTATCCATGATCCCCTGCATGGCCTGCATCTGCTGCTGCATTTGCTCAAGCAGGTCATCGAGCGAGTTCACGCCGGGGAAGTACTCGCCGTGCTTCTGCATGAAAGCGTCGAAGTCGGGTTCGCGTCCCTCCTGCCGCTCGCGCAGCATTTTGTTAAGGTCGCGTATCATCTCGCGCATTTTGGCGATGTCTTCCGGGGTCATGTTTTGCAGTGACTGCTGCATCCCCTGGAAAAACTGCTGCATCATCTGTTGTTGCAGGCTGGCGAGCAGTTCATTGAACTTATCGCGCGCCTCATCGTCCATGAAGTCGTACTCGGACAGCCCTTTGATCTGGCCGGGGATGTCGCCGGGCAGCTTCTCCAGGTATTCCTGCTTACGCTTCGCAATCATCTCCAGCATTTTGCGCTTCTGTTCGGGCGTGAGTTCGTCATCACTGCCCTCACCGGACTGCCCGGACTGTCCAGATTGCCCGGCTTGCTGCTGTCCCTGCTGACCCGATGGCTGCTGTTGCCCACCGGATTGTTGCTGTCCCTGCTGGTCTGATGGTTGTTGACCCTCTTGCGGCTGACCAGATGGCGCGTTCTGCTGATCGGTAGATGGTTCCTGTCGATCATCCAGACGGCGCTGAATGCCTTCGCGCTCAAGGTTTTTGATTTCCTCGAGTTTCTCGCGCAGGTCGTCCATAACACCGGAAGCCATATTGTAGCGGTTCAGTTGTTCGCTGCGCATATTGCGCATACGGTCCATCAATTCGCGCAGACCCATCGAGCGGCGGCCATCTTCTGTACGTATGCCCTCCTGCATCAAGCGTCGAAGCGCCTGTTGCAGGTTGCCATCCTCGAGATACTCATCCGAGAGGGCGTTCAGAATATCGTCCGCGTCGAGTCCTTCGATGCGCTGCGTCCCATCCCAACGTGAGTACCCGTAACGGTTTTTGTAAAAGCGTTTGAACATGGGAACGTTCCTTTATCGCCGGTAGCGCGTTTTGCCATTCACTTCATCCTTATTAAGCCGACGGTTCAAGTGCAGGCCCTCGAGAATAAATTCAACGGAGGACGCGATGCTGGCGGGACTGCCCCGGCCATTGAGCCTGTCAACGGCCTTGCTGAGTCCACCCACTTTGGAAAGCTGGTTGACGTACTCCATCGAGGGAAGATCGTCGCCCACCTGCACATTCAGGCCGCGCTCGAAGCCTGCCACCAGTTGCTCAAATTCGCGCACCTCAAAATTGTCGTTGAAGACTTCGAGGATGGAATTGTTGATGAGCTTTTGCACAATGCGCTCTTCCTTGACATCGCCCACCGTATCAAGCTCGATCTTGCCACAGGTCGAAGCAATGATGGAAGGAAGATCACTGACACGCGGTGCCACCTGTCGCTCTTTCAAGCGCAAGGCGCGGCGGCTGGCATTGCTCAACACGTTCTCGAAGTTGGAGATGGAGACGCGCACACTTACACCGGAACGCTGGCTAATGTCGTTGCTCTGGCGCGCCAGTTGGGTAATGTTGGCAATCACTTCCTTCATAAACTGCGGGAAGATGATGTCCATGCCCTCGGTAATGAAGTGGTTGCTTTCGGACTCCATGATCTGAATTTCGTGTTCAGTGGTAATCGGATAGTGCGTGCGAATCTCCGATCCCACGCGGTCTTTCAGCGGGGTAATGATACGCCCGCGATTGGTGTAATCTTCGGGATTGGCGCTGGCAACCACGTACACATCAAGTGGCAGGCGAATCTTATAGCCACGAATCTGCACATCGCGCTCTTCCATGATGTTGAGCAGACCAACCTGAATACGCTCGGCCAGGTCGGGCAGTTCGTTGATACAGAAAA
The DNA here is from genome assembly GCA_035716135.1 of Ktedonobacteraceae bacterium. Classification (GTDB taxonomy): domain Bacteria; phylum Chloroflexota; class Ktedonobacteria; order Ktedonobacterales; family Ktedonobacteraceae; genus CF-113. The sequence goes on along the minus strand of DASTKD010000554.1, from coordinate 9,903 downwards.
TGCCGCGATTGGTGCGCGGTATCATGCCGTAGTGGATGGTCAGTTCATCCGAAAGATAGCGGCCCTCGGCCACGCGCACCGGGTCAACCTCGCCGATCAGATCGGAGATGGTAATATCGGGGGTCGCCAACTTCTCGCCATAGCGCCGGTCGCGTGGCAGCCATGCAATCTGAACCTGGTCGCCAAATTCTTCTACCTTATCGCGGCAGGCTCTGCAAATGGGTTCAAAAGGATTATCGTTTATCTCGCATCCCTCTATCACAGGGACGACCTCATCGAGCAGGTTTGCCAGGCTACGCGCCATACGAGTCTTCGCCTGGCCGCGCTCACCCAGAAAGATGATGTCTTGCCCGGAAAGAATGGCATTTTCAACCTGCGGGATCACGGTATCTTCGTAACCAATAATGCCTGGGAATAATTCTTCTCCGTGCCGGATCTTCTGAATGAGATTTTTCCGCAACTCCTCTTTGACCGAGAGTACTTTATATCCACTTTCTCGCAACTCGCCAATAGTGCGAGGTTGGGTAGTGATAGTCATTCCGCTTTCTTGCTACCTTTCTTGGGGGTTGGCACATGCGATACATGTCTGGGAAAGGGGTTCGTGTTACCATTCCTGCATGTTCCTACAGTACCTGAAACAGGTGGAACCTACTCTATTCTACCGTCTGAAATGAGAAAGCGCAAGGGTATGCGACAGAGGCGCGTTAAAGCATTTCCCTACGCGGGTATTTCAACATCGGCCCATATCACCGATTCGCGGTACTGGTTGGCGCGAGCAGCGCCGGGAAGTAGTTGTTTCGCCACCTGTTCGAGCGCGGCGCGACGTTCAGCAAGCGACAGGGTGGGATTAGCTCTGCCGGGGTCTTCTATGACCCAGGGAGACATCGCCAGGAACTTCCCTTTCATGGGTTCGCCGCTCACGGTGTGCGCGAAGCCGTCGTTGCCGACAAAATTACAGGCAGGGTCCGGCTCCGTATCACATTTCATGCTGATGGTCGATTGACCATCGAAGGTGATGTCAAAAAAATTGCCCACCTGCATAGGACATACATTCACATAAAGATGAGTATATTCCTCTTGCAGAGAACCCAGCACCGCGTTCAGCCATTCCTGCGGCTGCCATTCCCAGGATTTGCAGGGAGCGGCCCACAACGTATCATTGGCATCGTTCTGGATGACGATGCGCGTCCCCTGACCATCCAGCACGCGCAGGTATTCTGGCGTAAATGCATCCAGGCTGATGGCGATACCCACTTTGCCCATCTCTGTATCGAATGACTGCACAGATGATAAATCACCAGGCGTCAAATCGAGGGTGGTCAATTCACTTTCAGTGAGAAATACTTTGTCGGTGGTACCGATAAGATTGCCATCCGGCCCCCATAAAAAGGCTGTATTGTAGACGCCCGGACCATCAGGCAAATAGACCTTCTCAGAACTTTTGCGTCCAAAGCGATTAATATTGACGATAGATGTGGAGGCGCGCACATGCGGCGCGATGGAACTGGCGCACAGATATATCGAATGTTGCGCGGCCAGCCGGCTTAATGTAGTGGTAAACGGGCGATACAGGAGGTCGGAGAGCGAGAGCAACAGGGCGCGTACAGAAGAAATACCTGCATAGAGACGCCGGTAGTGCAGGATGCGCCGCGCATAGCCCAGGGCAAGCATGGTAATTGCTACATTGGAAGTATGCATTCGACGCGGCAAATAGCCCCGTTTGCCAGCCAGCGCGAGAGGCAACCCCAGCACTTCTCCTAATGCGACCAGATTTGGCCGTTCTCTGGAGAGGTGCGGCACAGCTAGCGACACGATACGCTCCAACTCTGCGGTAAAAGTTGCTTCGCTCGTCGCCGCGTTCAGGCTAATACGATTCCCCACCGCGATTAAGCGAGCAGGCCGCGTTCTATCACTGGACAAATTGACTTGCGCGTCCATAAGCTACTTCCTTTCCTGTAAAGTAGCACAAGTCTACCATAACAGGACAACCCCGTCGATAGGAAAGCAGAAAAGAAAACAGGATTTGGGGATGATTGTCCTGACTATCTTGTTCGTCCGCGCAGGTGCTGCGGTACGCTGGTCACGACAATACCGGGGCGGAACAGCAGCGCAGCTTTCAAGCGGAAAGCCGTCTGGTTGTGCAGTAGATGCTCCCACCAGTGCGCAACCACGAATTCGGGGAGAATAACCGTCAGTGTGTCGTCGGGGAACAGCTCGTGCATCGAATCAATGTAGGCAAGCAGCGGACGAGCGAGGGAACGGTACGGGGATTCTATAATAACGAGATGCGTTTCTTCCTCATTTCGCAAATGTTCTTGCCAGCGATCCCAACGCTCGCGCACCTTGTCGGCATCATGCGTATCAACGGCGACATGCACCGCGATGACGTGCGTCGAGATAGAACGCGCATAGGAAAGGCTTTGAATGGCCGCGCTATCAAGACCGGCAATCGGCACAATGATACGATGGTGAATATCCTGGGGATGAAAAGGAATATCCGTTGTGCGCTCGCGTTCAACGCGCTCATAATGATGGTGAATGCCGAGGAACATGAACACCAGCAGGGGGATCAGCACCACTACGATCCACGCGCCTTCGAGAAATTTGGTCGAAGAGATAATCAGGCTGACGACCAGCGTTGTAAATGCGCCTGTTCCGTTGATAATCATACTGCGCAGCCAGCCCTTATGAGAGGTGCGCAGACGCCACCAGTGCAGCACCATACCGGCCTGTGAAAGCGTAAACGACATAAACACACCAACAGCGTAGAGGTTAATCAGCGCGGTAGTAGCGCCATTGAAGACGATCAACAACATCCCCGCCAGGATAGCCAGGAACACGATACCAATGGAAAAAGCCAGGCGATCCCCTCGAAATGCGAACTGGCCGGGCAGAAATTTATCGCGTGCCAGCAACGACGCCAGGCGTGGGAAGTCGGAGTAGCTGGTGTTAGCTGCCAGAGTAAGGATGAAGAGTGTGGCAATCTGGAACACAGGGAACATAAAGTACAATGGGCCGTTAAAAATTTGTCTGGCGATCTGCGCGATAACGGTTGGATTGCCCTGAGCGTTGGCCTGGATATGATAGGAGGTTGCCATGATCGTAATACCGATGAACAGCGTACCAAGAATGACGGCCATCCAGGTTAATGTCATACGCGCATTGCGTGGTTCCGGCTTCTTAAAAGCTGGCACGCCATTGGATATAGCCTCAACGCCCGTCATGGCCGAACAGCCGGCAGCGAACGACTTCAAGATCAGAAACAGCGTCAGAGGTTCGCTGGCTTTCACAACGGTATAAGTACCAATCACAGGATTATGCATAATAAAGAAAGACTTGATGATCCCAATAACGATCAAGGCCAGCGCGCTAAAAATGAAGACGTAGGTAGGAATGGCAAAAATCGATCCCGATTCACGCACACCGCGCAAATTGACGATCGTGACCAGAACAACTAATCCCACACCGATCGGCACAACATCATTCTGTAAGACAGGAAAAAGCGAAACCAGGTTCTGCACCCCGGAAGAAATGCTTACCGAGACGGTCAGAACATAGTCGATGAGCAGCGAGGCGGCAGCAATGAGACCCGCCGTTGTTCCCAGGTTATCTTTAGCGACAATGTAAGAGCCACCGCCGTTAGGATAGGCGGGGATGGTCTGGCGATAAGACATGGCGACGATAGCGAGCAACAAGACAATGGCAAAACTGATAGGTAAAGTCACTCCGAGCGCGCCTGAGCCTGCCGCTACAAGGCTGAGCAGAATGGCTTCTGTGGCGTAGGCGACGGAGGAGATAGCATCCGAAGAAAGCACGGCCAGCGCTTTGAATTTGGTGAGCCGTTCATGTTCCTGCATGGCCGTTGCAATCGGCGCGCCAATTAAAGTACGCTTAATCGTATAGAGGACCTTTGAAATGCCATGCCGGGGAGCCTGCGTCAGTTCCGTCGCTTCAAGCAAGCCCGTGTTGATGCGGCGAAACGAGCGCTGGTTGGTATAAATGACGCGCACCCTTTCGTTGCCAGGAAAACTGCCTTTGAGTACCTGCGCGCGAATCAGTTGCGTCGGATCATTATCGATCAACTGGAGCTTTTCTTCCTTCTTTACAGCCGGTAAGCCATCTTCCACATTCTGTGTTTCCTGGTCGCTCATGTTTTCTCACGTCCTGAAGCGTCAAACTTCCTGAATAGCTCTGGTTACAGTATAGTAACTCGTGCGAAAATGATTCAAGCATTATTGAGGTAATCCAGGTCTATTTTGATGAACTTTGACAGTTTTGCGCAATTTCTTGAGCATTTCTTGAGGTCCTTCTTACCTCTTCTCAAGCACCGTTTGTTCAAGCTTCGACTGTTTGAGGGGTCTCGTTGGAGAGAACTTCCTGCGTTTGCAATTGCGCATCTCGCAAGGCTGGCTTTTCCGGCAGCAAACGAGTCAGGTACATCCATATTTTTTGAGCAAGGGTTATCCGTTCTTGAACAGGCAGGCGCATAATATAGAGCTTGCATGTTGCTTCCTCTACCAGTCTGCCGATAGCATCCTGCGGAAGAAACAAAGCGCTCTTGTACCCTAAAAACAGCGCGATGCCATCACAACGCATCTCTGTCACCAGCGTGTGAATCGACGCTACCGGATGATGGGTATACACCTCAATGCTCTCCAGTGGAACGCCATAAGCGCGCGCTTTGTGCTTGACCGTTTCCAGAAAGTCTTTCGACTGCTGCACCAGGTCAAGACGAGCGCCTTTCCTGTACGACTTTTCTGACATCGGGATCAGGGAAAGAGGCACAAGCGTCGCATTATGTCCTTTGGCAAGCCGTATAGCCTGCTCTATCGCATCAACATTCAATCCATGTTGGAAAGGAAGCAGCAAGCGCATTGCCATGATAACCTCCTTATAACCGGAACGCTCCTTACTGAGGAAAAGCCATACTTTTTACTCACGCTGCAAGCATACCCCTGATTATATCAAGGAGGTCTAAAGAGAGGGGTGAAGAATCTAAGGATTCGCTCAAGATTTCCCTGTCTGGTTCAGTCGTCAGCGTTAAAACGGTATCCAACGCCGGAAATGGTGAGGATGAAACGAGGATTGGCCGGGTCAGGCTCGATCTTGCGGCGCAACTGCCCCACATAAACGTGCAGATAATGGGATTCCGCGCCATAACCCGTTCCCCATACCTGGGAGAGCAGCATCTGGCGCGTCAAAATTTTGCCACTATTCTTGATAAGAGCCTTGAGCAGATCATATTCCGTCGGGGTGAGCTTCACTTCCCGCCCATTCAGCGTCACCTGGCGGTGCGCAAAATCAACGCTCAGAGGGCCAGCAGTGAAGATTGGCTCGGTGCCTGATTCTACCTGAGCGCTATGGCGAAGGGCAACGCGAATACGCGCCAGCACTTCATTGACGCCAAAAGGCTTGGAGACATAGTCATCGGCTCCCAGGTCGAGCGCCAGCACCTTATCACGCTCGGTATCCTTCACCGAAAGCACGACGATGGGAAGGTTCGATTGCGCCCGCACTTCCCGACAAACGTCAAGCCCGCTGATCCCCGGCAAGCCAAGATCAAGGACCATCACATCAGGGCGGTAATGCGCAACAGCTTCCAGAGCTTCCTCGCCACTATGCGCGGTGAACACCTCGAAGCCATGCGCCGTCAGACTGCGTTGCAACGCTCGCACGATCTCAACTTCGTCATCAACGACCAGGATACGCGCTCCACTTTTACTCATGCTGCATTCCTTCGGCTTTCCTCAACGGTAAGGTGAACCGGAATATGGCTCCGCCCTCCGGCCGGTTCTCTACCCAGATACGCCCGCCATGCGCCTCGATCAAACCCCGGCATACCGCCAGCCCCAGGCCAGAGCCGATCGTGCGAGTCGTCTTCTCCGTATTCAGCACGCGATAAAATTTATCAAAGACACGCTCGAAATCCGAGGGCGGGACGCCGGGGCCACGATCAGCGACGCTCACCATAACGCTATCATCACAAAGCTGGACGCTAATGTCAATAGGGGAACCCGGAGGCGTATAACGCATGGCATTTTCGAGCAGGTTGGTGAGTACCTGGTCGATTTGCAGGTAATCCAACTCTACCGGCGGCAGATCGTCGGGTATGTCTGTATGCACCTGGCGCCCTTGAAACAAAGGTTGCATCCGTCCCAGGACATCGTGAATCAGTTCATCAAGCGGGTACCATTCTTTCTCTGGCTTGAGTACTCCCGCTTCGATACGAGACATGTCGAGCAAGTTCGCCACCAGACGATTGAGGCGATCCGATTCGCGCACAATCGCCTGGGCAAAACTGCGCCGCGCCTCATCATCCCATTGCACATCTTCTTGCAGCAAGCTGCTGGCAGCCGCTTTGATGGAGGAAAGCGGGGTACGCAGATCATGCGAAACGGAGGAGAGCAACGCCGCGCGCAATGCGTCCGTTCGTTGTAGCACTTCAACTTGCAAGCTTTCGCGGCGCAGGCGCTCGCGCTCGATTACCGATGCCGCTTGATCGACAAAGGTCCAGAAAAACGCGGAATCTGGATGGATATGCTCGCGCTCGACACCCAGACTTCGTTCAATATCGAACAGACGAGGATCATCTTCCATTGATAGTCGCAACACACCGACGACCCGCTGCCCCAGTTTAAGAGGTACCATACGTGCAATACGCCGCACCGGATGTTCAATTTTCGTGCTACGCAACACCACCCTTTGCGCGTAGCTATCGGATGACTGTGGCGCAAGCAACACATCGTGCAGTTCAGCCGTCTGCGCCTGCGCCATCACCCAGGCGGCGGTAGCCACTTCATCGGGCAGCAACGCCTGCGACTCATCCGTCTCACGAGTGCTGGCCTGCATTATCAATTTACCCTGTGCGTCAGGAAGCAGAATGGCACAATCGCGCACTCCCCAGGGCGAGAACACATCCACAACGGCACGCGCAATGATGCGTAACTGGCGTTCAAGGTCTTCCTCGCGGTTCGTATCACGCAACAGTTCATAGAGAATACGAGCTTCGCGTTCGCGCCTGCGAGCCTGTTCCGCGCGCTGGCGCAAGGCCGAGGCTAACTGACCCGTAGTAATAGCGGTCGCCAGGAAAATGAACAGGGCCAGCCATTCATCTACCTTTCCGATGGTAAAAGTATAGAGCGGGGGAACCAGAAAAAAGTCGAACGAGAGAAACGCTACCACCGATGCTATCACAGCTGCCAACATACCGCGCGTACTTGCCAGAGCGAGTACAATCAACAGGTAAGCAACAGAGATATTCGGTATACGCGGATAGAGCTTGAAGACGAAGATGATACCCGTAATCAGCAGAGCGCTCACGATAGCCAGGATACCATCACTGCTATAGTGTTTCCAGCGCGTCCTATCCCCTACATGGAGCGGTGGCAGATATTCGACTTGATCCATGGCTCATCTCGTATGCATGTATCTAATAGAGCGCGTCACTCAACCTGAGTGGGAATAGTATGATTGTAACACAAAGGCGTAATAGATGAAGATCGATAGATGCCCGTGTTGCCTTTGAAATTTGTATCGAGTATACTCAGCGCATGAAACGACAACGTCTCTGCTTGCTAATTTCGCTGCTCTGCATCTCCCTGGCAGCCTGTACTCCCGGACACGTGGGCGGGAACGAGATAGCTTTCGTGCGCGATGGACACCTCTGGACAATTGACCCCAATGGAGCAAACATCTTTGAGGTAGTTTCCGACAACGCGCCAGTAATCGGGTATGCATGGTCGCCTGACCATCAAATTTTCGCATTCCGCGAGCTAGACAGTCGCTACGCCCGCACACCCGCCGGGAAAAACCTTCAAAGTAACCCCCTTACAGGATTGCCCGGCGACCTGCCCGCTTCACTCAATACCGTCAGTATTGACGGCGGGATGCCCATTCCAATTATTGGCTCTAGCTTCACTATACAATATAGTAACGCCTGGTGGAATAGCGACGGGAATCGCCTGCTCTACCGGGGAGAATCAACGCATGGAAACGGCCTGCTACCTCTCGCGGCTTCGTGGTATGTTTCGCAAGACGATCAACCCAACGGCATAGCGCGTAAATCACTGCCCTCTACCTACTCTATCCCATCTTTCAATCCCGATTCTTCTATGGCTATAGGAAATTCTCAACAGGGAATGTTTACGACGACGCTGGCTGGCACGAACTTGCATCAGGTAACGCAGGAAGCATTGCCAGGCCATCCCCTGCCAGCGTCATTAGAGCGTATCCTGTGGCAACCAGCTCACTCGCATCCCTTGCTGCTCTACGCGGTCACCACAACCCGTCCTCCACAATCGCCTGCTTCCAATCCAGTAATGCCTGCCGTGCAGCTTGTACTCAATAATGGTTCAGGCGAGATTTCCAGCATTGCCACCTGCTATTGCACGCAATTCTCCTGGTCGCCCGATGGCAACTCCGTATTGTACAGCGTTGGCGCGACCTATAGCGTCTACAACATTGCTACTCATAGCGCATTTTCCTTTAGCGGTGAAAATGGCAGCGTGCCTTACTGGTCTCCCGATAGTCGTATGATTGTGCTGGATGGCCTGCATACCCTGTCACTCATTACTATCGCCAGTCAGACGCAGCAGAATCTGCTCAGCGACACTATTACAGACGCCGTTGGCGCGACGATTCCTGATGCTAATGCGCTCATGCAGCCGGTTTCCAATAGTCTCTGGGCTGCCGATAGCCAGCATTTTCTGATCCTCACACGAGGTCGCTTATTCTGGCAAGGCAAGAAATTGACTTCGGGCGATGGTATATACACCGTTGCGCTGGACCATGCCGGACAGGTACATGATGCGCCGTCGGTAGTTGACACCGGACATGATTCCCAACCAGGCTGGAGCTTTGAAAATCCCAACACATCTTTTCTATTTCTGTAGGGCCGAGCGCCATTCCTCTAACAGTGCTGCCTCTCGTTCCCTGCTGATACCGGCGCGTCCCGTAAATCCCTCAGGACGCGCTGCGTTCCATTGGATGGTTCCCTGGATAGTATGCTCCAACGGCCTGAAAGTGAGTCCATCAGCAATCGCTTTTGTGCAATCGACCATGCTACCACCCCTCTCCTCAGTGGGTGTCCAGATGGGAAAATCGCCTGCGAGATTGCGTTCAAAAATGAACGACTCGCTCAGCCAGGTAAAGAGAGCATCACTTCGTGTGGCATCTTTACACGTCCCGAGGAAACGCTGCATGGTCAGCATATAATCGGGTCCAGTCGCGTTATACGCTCCTGTTTTAGACTGTTCGCTCATACGTACCAACCACGCTGTTAGATCGCGCACATCAATAAACTGTACTGGAGATTCAGGTTTGCCCGGAGCAGCCACTTCTCCGCCCTGAGCGATACGATACGGCCAGTAGGTAAAGCGATCCGTTGGATCATACGGACCGGCAATATAGCCGGGGCGAATATGTAAAACGCGACCAGGCATAGCGCTTTCCGCCGCCTGTTCGCACAGAGCTTTTAAGGCTCCATAGGTTTCGTTAGTAACGTCTTCTACTGTTTCGTCAGGCATGGTTGCGACTGGAGACGACTCGCTTATGCCGGGGTTGCTAAAGTCAGCATAAACGGAAATGCTGGAAATAAAAACGTAGAGAGCCGTTGAACGGGCCAGGGCCTGTGCCGACGCACTCACAACCCGTGGCACATAACCACAAGTATCAATAACCACATCCCAGGTTTGGCCCTGTAACGCGCTCACATCGCTATTGCGGTCGCCTCTCAATTTTGGCACTAATGGGAACAGATCTGTATTTGTCTTGCCCCGGTTGAAAAGTGTCACATCATGGTTGCGTTCTATGGCTGCCTCCACAAAGTGACGCCCCAGGAATCTTGTACCACCAATCACTAAAATACGCATGAAATATCCTCCTGCATCTTGACAGAACCGTGAA
>DASTKD010000553.1:0-14030 GCA_035716135.1 Ktedonobacteraceae bacterium | reverse complement strand
AGCAGAACGAGTTTGCCTGCGAGTTGCTGGCACGCTGCGCGAACCTTGTGGGTGAAGAACTGGTACGACAGTTGCTGGATGCCGATCAATCCCATGAAGCAGGCATATGCGAACAACGCGCGCGAGTCGCTTTGCTCAAAGAGCGACTGCGGGCGGTACACAGCCCGGACAACGATGTGAAAAACCTGTTGCAACTGGCGGATGCGCTGGTCAAGAAAAGCGTGTGGATTATCGGGGGCGATGGCTGGGCCTACGATATTGGTTTTGGCGGCCTCGATCATGTGCTGGCGGCGGGACGCAATGTCAACATTCTGGTGCTGGATACAGAAGTGTACTCCAATACGGGAGGGCAGGCGTCCAAGTCCACGCCGCGCGGGGCGGTTGCCAAATTCGCGGCGCGTGGCAAAACCATGCCCAAGAAAGACCTGGGAATGCTGGCAATGGCCTACGGCAATGTCTACGTGGCGCGCGTGGCGATGGGGGCGAGCGACCAGCAGACGCTGAGGGCCTTCATTGATGCCGAGGCTTACGATGGGCCATCGCTCATCATTGCCTATAGTCATTGTATCGCGCACGGCATTGAGATGAGCAAGGGTCTGGAACAGCAAAAACTGGCAGTGCAATCCGGCTACTGGCCGTTGTATCGCTATAACCCGGCCCTGCACGCCCGGGGCAAAAACCCGCTAATCCTCGACTCCAAAGATCCGACCGTGCCACTCGAAAAATATGCGTATAACGAGACGCGCTATCGTATGTTGCTGCAAAGCAACGAGCAACGGGCCGAGTCGCTGATGCAACTCGCCCGCCAGGACGTGAAAGATCGCTGGCACCAGTACCAGCAACTGGCGGCTGAAGACGTACTGACCATTGCCAATCAAGGTCAATAGTGATCTGTCATGCTGAGCGCAGCGAAGAATCTCTGTGGCGAGCAAGATTCTTCGCTGCACTCAGCATGACAGTCCCGATGTTGGTCTTAATGTTGAACCAGGAGCGGGAATCAAAAAATCTACACCGGAAGGAGCATTATCATGCCGGACCTGACGACAACCTATCTAGGATTATCGCTCAAAAACCCCGTAGTGGCCTCGGCCTCGCCGCTCTCGCGCAAGCTGCACACGGCACGCCGCCTTGAGGACGCGGGAGCTTCGGCTATCGTGATGTACTCGCTGTTCGAGGAACAAATCACGCACGAAAGCCACGAACTGGATCACTACCTGGAGCGCGGCACGCACTCTTACGCCGAATCGCTCAACTACTTCCCCGACCTCGATCACTATAACGTGGGGCCAGAGCAGTATCTTGAACACCTGCGGCGCGTCAAAGAGGCTGTTTCCATTCCGGTGATTGGCAGTTTGAACGGCATCTCGACCGGGGGCTGGGTCGAGTACGCGCACAAAATCGAGCAGGCCGGAGCCGATGCACTCGAGTTGAACATTTACTACGTGTCCACCGATATTGACCTGAGCGGCGCGGAACTGGAGGAGAGCTATGTCCAGCTCGTGCGCGATATACGCGCCAGAGTCAAGTTGCCCATCGCGCTCAAACTCAGCCCGTTCTTCACTTCGCTGCCGAATATGGCGGAGCGCTTTGTAGAGGCGGGCGCAAACGGCCTGGTGCTGTTTAACCGCTTCTACCAGCCAGACTTCGACCTGGAAAGCCTGGATGTGGTGCCAAACCTGGTATTAAGCACGCCGCACGATTTACGCCTGCCACTGCGCTGGATCGCCATCCTGTACGGGCGCGTCGCCGCCGATCTCGCGCTGACCAGTGGCATCCATAGCGCATCAGACATTCTCAAAGCGACGATGGCAGGCGCAAGTGTAGCCATGGTCGCCTCGACGTTACTGACACATGGTATTGATCGCCTGACCCACCTGCTGCGCACACTCAACGAATGGATGGAGCAGCACGAATACGAATCTATCGTGCAGATGCATGGCAGCATGAGCCAGCAAGCCGTCGCAGACCCGGCAGCCTTCGAGCGCGCCAACTACATGAAGGAGTTGAATTCGTTCAACCTGTATGCGCTATAACTATGGGTGGTACTTTGAACGCGATAAGCCTGATCGTTCTGTGATCTTCTGGCGACCCATTGTGATGATAAGGTGAGGTCGAAATTCTATACTTTACATGGGACAGAGGGGTATTCCATCTGGCAGATAATGGTCGGAATGGAAATCCGTTCCGCTAGAAAGTGAAGAATGCTCATGAAGCATAAATTTGTGCGTATAGCGATCTTTGTACTGGCTATGTTTGGCACCCTTACCACCGCCGCAGGTGGCTTTGGTCTGCTGACGGGAGGGATTAAATTTCCTCTAAGTTTGCTGCAAGGCACCCCTTTCAGCGACTACACCATTCCCGGATTGGCGCTGGCGATCATCGTAGGTGGGAGTATGCTCTTTGCCTCGGCGACCATCCTCACGAGACGCGAAGTTGGGGTACTCGCTTCAGCTTTCGCCGGTCTTTCGATGATTATCTTTGAGATTGTGGAGATCGTCATCATTGACCGTTTTGAACCGAGCTGGCTCACGTTAGCTATAGCGCTCCAGGTTTTCTACCTTGTGCTTGGACTGGCTATCTCCGGGCTGGCAGCTTTTCTGTGGGTGACTGAGTTTCGCGGCCATCGCTTTTCCATCCGACATGCCAGCCATGCCTGATGGGAAAGAGAGAGAGAATCCATCAGTTCAAAGCCAGGCACCTCGTCTGGCTTTGAACTGATGGGTTAAGGCTTGAACGTCAGTCATTCGATTCTAGTATCATCTCGTTATCCTCGCCTAACAGGGGCGGTGTTTTATACAGGCGCGTAGGTGTCTCTGAGAAATGCATGGGCGAACCGACAAGGCGGATATTGCCGGCAGTGGGATGGTCGCATTCCCAGATCAGCCCGCGCGCCGCCAGTTGCTCATCTCGCAACGCTTCGCTCACAGTATTGATGGGCGAACTGGGGATGCCCGCCTCGCGCAGGCTTGCCAGCCAGTCGGCGGTATCGCGCTCGAGGAAGATCGCCTGCAAGATGCTGATAAGCTCTTCACGGTGGCTCAGGCGCAACGAGTTGGTGGCGAAGCGCGGGTCTCGCGCCAGGTCGTCACGCTGCAACAGGCGGCACAATCCTCTGAACAACCCGTCATTGCCGCAGGCAACCGCGATATATCCATCGCGTGTATGGAACGATTGATAGGGGATAATATTGGCGTGGGCGTTACCGTGACGCAGGGCTTCTTCACCAGAAATCAAGGTGTTCGAGGCAATATTCGCCAGCATAGTCACAGCGCATTCAAACAGCGAAAGATCGAGATGTTGTCCTTTGCCCGTGTTTTCGCGTACGCGCAGGGCGGCCAGGATAGCGATACAGGCGTACAGACCGGTGGAGACATCCTCGATGGGTGAACCTACCGGCATTGGTTCGCCGTCCACCTCGCCAGTGATCGACATCAGGCCAGACTCGGCCTGCGCGATATAGTCATAGCCGGGCAGTTCGCGGCGCGGGCCGGTCTGCCCGTAGCCACTGATCGAGCAATAGATCAGGCCAGGATTGATAGCTTTCAGGTCTTCGTAGCTCAGCCCTTTCCGATCGAGCGAGCCGGGACGGAAGTTTTGCACCAGGATGTCGGCCTTTTTGACGAGATCGATTAAACGCTCTTTCCCTTCGGGTGTGCCAAAATCGAGGGTGATGCCGTACTTGTTGCGATTGAGTCCCAGGTAATAAGCACTTTCCCCTGCGACGTAAGGTGGCCCGAAGCGCCGCGTATCATCACCATCACCGGGATGCTCAACCTTGATGACGGTCGCGCCCATATCACCCAGCATCATTGTGCAATACGGCCCGGCCAGCACACGTGACAGGTCAAGCACCATGATGCCTGCCAGTGGCCCCTGTCGCAGGTCAGATTTGTCTGATATATGTTTCATTGTCATTTCGTTTCCAGGAGAGACATTATTCGGGCGACCGTGAAGGTCGCCCACATTAACTTAACGCATTACATTGTACGATTACTCGCCACCACCGGCAGCCCCGGTTACTGCTTCGTTCTTTCTCTTGCTGAGACGGCGCGCCATGGAGCGATTAGCCGACATCAGGGCGCGCACAAACAGCCACGCGGCGACCAGAGCCACGCCTGCCAGCGAGATCCACATGAGTACCAGCGCTACCGTCTGATTGCTGTTACTGGTAAAGGCCGCCGCGAAGCCGGACAGATAGCCTTGACTCGTGGCTTCGACGGCGAAGACCAGCGGGCCATAGTAGAGCGTCGCGCCAATCACTAGAAAGAGCGTAGACAGCCGGTAGGCGTTGACGTCATCGTCCACGCGGCGCGAGAGTTTCACGGCCAGCGAGAGCAGCAGGAACAATGCTGCCAGCGAGCCGGTAATGGGCAGGGCCGTGCCTGCCACGATATTTGGTTCAAAGAAAAACCAGCTCAATCCAAAGGTGATGAGCAACAGCGCATCGCGTATGAGCAGGTACGACATCCACCAGATATCGGCCCCCAGGCGCAACCCGCAGCGGCGCAACGTGCGCAAAACGTAAGGACGACCAAGATGCAACATGAGGGCCATCGTCCACAGGACGGGCAGGAAGGCGACGATGGTAGCAATTAACCACTGCGAGCCACCCTGTACCAACGAGTTCGTGATCGCGGTTGAGACATCATTGGGTTTCATAGTATCTCTCCTCTTCTGTTCTCTGCCAGCCACGCGGCAGAGAGGATCAATGAACAATTCCTAAACGGGCGCATGTATTTCCTATCCCTCGGTTGTCTCTGGCACCTCTGCTCGTCCGCCCGTTTTCAGGGTGTAGCCGGCGGCGATAGCGCCCATGATGGCAAAGAGGGCGGTCGTAATGTAGCCGATCACTACAGCCCAGGTGGTATTGGTGTTCGAGACCAGGAACTGACTGACCGCCAAAAGCTGGCCGCTTGCCACGTTGTTGAACATGACGCCGAACAGGTAAGGTACGAAGTAGAACAGTGCGCCGATGCCCAGCAGGTAGGTGACGAGGCGGAAATCGCGCAGGTTATGATCGGGGTCGCCCATCAGCTTGACTAGCAGCACCGCGAACAGCATCACCGCCGCGAAGCCGCCGGTGAGGGGCAACTGATCGGTCGAGACGACATCAGGGAACAGGAACATGAAGCTCATGACCACCCCGGAGAGGATCAGGAAATCGCGCAGGGCGATGTAGATGAGCCAGAGCAAATCCGCGCCCAGTCGCAAGGTAAAACGATCAATCATGTCCAGGATATACGGGCGGCCCAGGTGCAGGCCCAGCAAGGCCAGCCAGATGACCGGCAACACGGCGGCCAGTGTGCCTTCTAGAAACTGCTCCGCGCCTGAATTGATACCTGAGACGATAGCCTGGGTAAGGGTGTCAACGTTCATAAGAGAACCTCCTCTTTTTCTTTATGATCTGGACTGTACAACTGGAAGAACTGGCCGTGCCTTGCCATGCTCGGCACCAATGACTTTGATGGAGGGGCAGAGATAGGCCAGATCGCAGCGCAGGCAGCGACTCGCTTCGCGGCGCGCCTGCTCCTCACTAAAACCTTGAGCAAATTCAATCGTGCGATCATGTGATGCTGCTTGCGCAAAAGGCATCACCTCACGCGGTGTGGGTCGCAGATCAAGGGTAATCACGCCATCCTCTGGCAGCGTGGAGACGGTTTCCCCTTCATCTTCCGGCATCTCTTTGACGCTTCGCAACGCGCGGTGGCTCAGGTAGGCGTGAATGGAACGCGCCGCCTGCCTGCCATGCGCGGCGGCATGGATGACAGTTTTGGGGCCATAGGTAACATCACCAGCCGCGAAAACGCCCGGCGCGCCTGTCGCCAGGGATTCGGGATGGATGAGCAACCCACCCCAGGGAGCCACACCCACGCTGGTACCTTCTGGCAAGAAGGAGGGGTCCGGCGCTTCGCCGATGGCAATCAAGACCACATTAACCGGAAGATCAAACTCGGTTCCCAGCACTGCTACCGGCTTGCGACGCCCTTTCTCATCAGGCTCGGAGAGTACCATACGCTGGCAGCGAACGGCTGAGACCTCGCCTGACGTGGAGAGCAGTTGCACGGGTGTGACCAGTTCGTGCAGGTGAATGCCCTCTTCAAGCGCGGCTCGCACTTCTTCGGCCTGCGCGGGCATCTCGACACGACTACGGCGATAGAGAATGTGTACAGAACGCGCGCCCGACCGCAAAGCGGAACGAGCCGCGTCCAGCGCCGTACTGCCGCCACCCACTACTGCGACATCACCCGCCAGCCGGGTTTCGGGGTTCAGGTTGAAATCTTTCAGAAAAGTCGTGGCAGGAAGCACGCCTGGCAGGTTTTCACCCGGCACGCCCAGGCGCTGGCTACGCTGCGCTCCCACCGCCAGCAACACGGCATCATAGTCGCGCTGTACCTCTTCGAGGCTTATGTCGCGCCCGATAGCTGTATTGAGCTTGAACTCGACGCCCAGGTCGCGCATGGCATCAATGTCACGATTCAATTCAGCGCGCGGCAGGCGATAGTCGGGAATACCGATAGCCATCATGCCGCCTGCGACCGGCATGGCATCGATGACGGTGACGCGATAGCCACGTCGCGCCAGGTAGTATGCTGCGCTCAGTCCGGTCGGACCTGCCCCAACAACGGCGATGCGTTCGATGTACAGGGTTTTCGGCGGCTTGACCTTGCGATGCTTTGGCGCGCCATGATCCATGGCGAAGCGTTTCAAATCACGAATGGCGATGGGCAGATCGAACTCGCCGCGCCGGCAGACATCCTCGCATGGGGCAGTGCAGACCCGCCCACAGATGCTGGGGAACGGATTTGGTTCGGAGGCCACCTCGAGCGCTTCATCGTAGCGACCATCGGCGATGAGGCTGACATAGAGGCCAGCGTTGGTACCCACGGGGCAGGCGGCCTGGCAAGGCGCGCGCAGGTCTTCTTTGCGCTCGCCCAACCAGGAGCGGGAACTTTGCCAGACGGCTTTGCGCTCGGCTACATGCCAGGGGTGATCGTCGCCAAAGGGGGCATCTCCTGGTACATCAGGCGTGGCGCGGGTATAGGCGTCGAGCGGCTGCCAGCCAGCTTCGGGCGGCAGGTGGGTAATGATACCGCGCCGGGCAAAGGTGAGTTCTTTGATGCTGCTTTCGATGGTGATGGCATTGGTGGGGCATTCCTGCGCGCAGACCTGGCAGCCCACGCACTGGCTGACCTGCACCGGCACCAGCATCATCCACGCACGCTGCGCCGAATCGCCTGGAATGGGGCTGCGTCGCTCAGATTCGCTACCAATCTTCCCTTCACCCGCCGGACGCGACATATCCAGGCAACGCACCGGGCAAAGGTCCATACAAATCCCACAGTTGATGCAGGCCGTTTGATTGACCTGAAAACGATAGGCCATACTGACCTCCTGTTCGTAATACCGCTGTCAATAAATTGCGTACTGTTTTGTTTACTGTGACCAAGCATAGAGCGCACCTATCACAAAACAATCACAGCCGTTTATAAGAAAATCACAGGCAGCACACAAATCATGCCTGTGGGTATTTTCAGGAGGTCAGTTTTTGAGTGAAGGCAGGGATATTGTCAGCACATTTTGTGCTTGAGAATGCCTGAACGCACTTTTCTTTCGTCTTCAATCGTTCTGGAAAGTCACCCTGCCTGCTCGCAGGGCGTTCAGGATGACGATCACATCAATCACTTCTTGTAAAATGGCTCCAACAGCGGGAATGATAAACCCGGCGGCGGCAAAGCCCATAGCGATGACGCTCAAGCCCATGCCTATCCAGATGCCCTGTAAAGCCACGCGCATGACGTGGTGGCCCAGGCGCACACCGCGTACCACGCGCAGGATATCTGTCGAAAGCAATACCGTATCTGCCGCGGTGGCTGCTGCTGTCAATCCCTGTGTCCCCAGCGCCATGCCTACCGTCGCGGTTGCCAGAGCGGGAGCGTCGTTGATGCCATCGCCCACCATTAGCACACGATGCCCCTCTTGCATAAGTTCCTGGACGATGCGTACCTTATCCTCCGGCAGGCAGCGCGAGACCACGCGGTCAACCTGCGCAAGCTTGCCGATCTGATGGGCCACCACCTCGCTATCACCGGTGAGCAAGATGGTTTGCTTGATACCCGCCGCTTTCAAATCGCTGGCAAGGCGCGCCACTTCGGGACGTGGCACATCCTGGAGTACCAGCAGGCCCTGTACCTGCTGATCCACCGCGACAAAGCTACAGATTTGCCCGGCCTCGACGCGCCGTTCGCGTTCGTTGAGCAGCGAAGGGGGTGGGGTGATACCAAGATGACGCATGAAGGTGCGGTTGCCAACAGCGACTTCTACCGCAGGACGCTCGCCACGCCCGGTCACTGGTTGGTCTTCAGGGAGAACAGGGACGAGTCCGCGCACCCCCTTGCCAAACACTTCCTCGAAGTCGGTAGCCGGGCTGAGCGGCAAGTCGCGCTCTTGCGCTGCCTCTACCACCGCTCGCGCCAGGATGTGTGTCGAAAGTTGCTCAACCGAGGCGGCGAAGCGCAACAGGGTGTTCTCATCGTAATCGGTGGCATCGTTCTCCAGCTTCTCGCTCTCGTTTTCTGGCTTGACTCTCTGTGTATCCGGTTGCGCGAGTACCATCGCCGTCACTCTGGGGATACCCAGTGTGAGGGTGCCGGTTTTGTCGAACACGGCGACATCGACTTCGCCCAGTTGTTCAATGGAGGCCCCACTTTTGACGATGATGCCATTGCGCGCTGCCAGGTCGATGCCGGACATGATCGCTATGGGCGTTGCCAGGATGAGCGGGCAAGGTGTCGCTACGACCATCACAGCCAGAGCATAGACGCTGTCTCCCGACAGTAGCCAGGCCAGTGCGGCCATGCTCACCGCCGCGATGGTAAAGCCGATGCTGTAGCGGTCGGCCAGGCGGTGGATGGGCGCTTTCCGCGTCTGAGCTTCTTCTACGAGTCGGACAATTTGCGCATATTTACTCTCGGCGCTGCGCTTGTCGGCACGCACCTGTAGCACGCCGTCCAGGTTGACACTTCCTGACAGTACAAGCATCCCACTTGTTTTGCGGACCGGAACAGGTTCGCCCGTCAGGTCTGCCTCGCTGACGCTGGAGGTGCCAGAAGTGACGACGCCATCGACCGGAATTAGCTCGCCCGGCTTGACCACAATCTCCATGCCAACTTCAACCTGATCTGCCGGAATACTGACAAGTTCATCGCCCTGCCAGATATGGGCGGTGCGCGGCGCGCGGTCCGCCAGGGCGGTGAGCGAAGAACGCGCGCGCCGCAGCGCATAGGCTTCCAGCGCCTCACCGCCCGACAGCATCAGCACGACAAAAGCGCCTGCCAGGTATTCCCCCAGCCAGAGGGAACCCGCGATCGCCAGGATGGCGATTACATCAACGCTGAACTCTTTGCGCGCGAATTGTCGCAACGTCTCCCATAACAAAGGAATGCCACCCAACAGGACGACCGCCAGCAGTGTCCAGTTTGCCATGTCGCCGCGTCCCGCCAGCCAGAGTATCAAACTCACGACTAACAGCACTAAAGCGCCTACCGGTATGGGATAGCGTCGCAACGTATGCCATAGACGCTGCATACGAGACGTTTGCGCTCCAGGCGGTGAAGCATCGGGAAATGTTTCCCCGCCCGCAGGCGCTGTTTTTGCTCTCTCTTTGCTATTTATGTGTAACATTTTGCGTGTCTTCCTGCATTTTCATCTGTATCATACCATAAGTCTAACAGACGGATGTCACTAATCAATCACAATTTCAGCAGTATGTTTCACAAACGACGCACAGCGAAGCATCTGTCTGCATCAATGTGTGCCTGTCTGTATGTGTAAAATGAGAGCTTTTCGTGATGTACAGAACGCGCATTGTGATTGGAATGCGATGGGAACGCACTATGCTATGAGCAAATACAAGTATGCGCTTCTTTGCGCTACACATATGATCAGAAAGAGTATCCTGAAAGGAGGGTACAAACCATGATGGATATGATGACCGCCATCCCGCCGATGCAGCGGAGCATGATGACAACCGGCGATGCCGCGTTCTGGCTGATGATCGGACTTCTGGCCGTTCTGCTGCTGGTAGCAATTGTCCTCTGGGTCGTTGGAAACCGGCGTATTACACAGAGGCCGTCTCAGGTGAAAGAGGCCGGACACGAGTACGAGGCGGTTCGATGGCCCCAGAATTACGAATCACCACAGATTCACTCCCGGCAGGAGGAGGAGGTCCCGCTCCGGCGGTGATTTCCTTCTCCTGATTAGTGGTAGGCAAAGAATAGGACAAAAAGGGCGATCCCATAACGTTATGAGATCGCCCTTTTTGTGTGCCTGTCCCTATAGTCCATGCGAGACAGTAACCTTCTCCTCAGTGGTGTTCTGCAATGTAACTTCTGTTGGCCGCACGATCAACAGTGGCAGGCGAGTTGCGCCCAACACACGTTCGGCCACGCTGCCCAGCGCCCAGTGCTGGAAACCGGCGCGCCCGTGTGTAGCTATGGCGATCAGGTCACAGCGACCATACACACCCGCGCCAGCCGCGTCTTCTCCACCCTCCGCAACCTGGATGATGGCCTCCGCCACGTCATCACTCAGCGCGACCGACCAGGTAAGCCCCGGCTTGAGTTTGCCTGTAGGCGTGTCATGCAAATGTTCCACCATAGATTGCAAGTACAGCTTTGCTTTATGTAACGCCTGTTCCCGCCAGTGTTCGATGTCCTGGGGGGTGTCCTCCGGGTGGTTGGTCGTGGGAGGTTTGACAACACGCAGCAGGTGCAAGGCTCCAGGAGCCGGAGCAGACAATGCAGCGATTAGCTGTGCCGCAGGTTCAAGCGCGGCCCTGGCAAGCACAGAACCATCCAGTGTGACCAGCGCGCGCAGCGGGCTGCTGTCTGGACGCGCTCCAATCGGTAGCGCCCCGCCTTCGCGCAATATGAATACGGGGATCATGCTATGACGCGCGATTTTTTGCGCGACGCTGCCCAGTAGCCAGCGTTTCACGCCCGTCTTGCCCTGACTGGTCATCACGATCAGATCCGCCTCAAACTGCATTGCCATGGCGAGGAGAGTTTGCGCGGCGGCACCGTAGAGGACGTTGGTTTCTACTGTGATGCCTGCTAACGTAGTGGATTGTGCTATGGTTTTCAGGTAATCGTGCGCTTCCTCCATTTCTGCGTCAACTATCTCAGCCAGGTACGAGTACCCGGAAAAGGTTCCATAGGTGACAGGAATCGTGGCTACTCGCGCCAGCAATATCGACCCTCCTGAGGCGCGCGCGATGCGAGCGGCGACGGGGAGAGCCTGTTCTGCCCTGTCCGAACCGTCCAGTGGAACGAGAATTCGTTTAAACATCTCTTTCCTCCTTTATGACTTTCTTGCCTGTAGATCAGTGTCGGAACACAGCCACGAGCGACTCTTCATCTGGCATATCCATGCACTGATCCATGTAGATCGACTCTCTATGCAGATGGACATGTCCGACACTGTCATTCCAGATACAGCATATATCCGCAATATCACAACACGCTCACTCTAAGAGGGTGATTTTCTCACAAAAAGTTCACAGAAAGCGGCGCGCAGCGCTCTCGGTTAATGTGAGCTACTTGTGAGAGGGCTAGCCCTCTTTGTGACGGCGTAGTGAGGCGCAGCCTGTACAGTACAGAGTGTATTACGAATACGCGAATAGTTGAATGGAACAAAAGGAGCAAAACGATGGAAGATCGTATGTCGATCATCGTCTTTTCGGGAACTGTTGATAAACTAATGGCCGCCTCGATTCTCGCTACCGGCGGGGCCGCTATGGGTCTGGAAGTGGAAGTCTTCCTGACCACCTGGGGCCTGGAAGCCTTCCGCAAGGACGGCTACAAGACCAATATGAAGGTCAGCAAGGATTTTGAAGAGTATGGCCCGGTCATGATGGAGCAGATGATGGCGAAGAAAGTTCCCTCCTGGATGGAGAACTTTAAGAGCGCCATAGAAGTGGGCGATGTGAAGATCTACGCCTGCAGCATGACCATGGAACTGTTCGATATGAAGCTCGCGGACCTTGAACCTATTGTGACCGATGTCACCGGGGTCGCCACCTTTGTCGAGCGTGCCAAAGAGGGCCGCTTCACCCTGTTCATCTAAATTGAAGAGGACGCTTCCTGGCGTGAGCGCAGTTGCTCAACTGCACTCGTTCATGTCCTCTTATGAAAGGAGTTGATTCGTATGCCAGATGTGAAAGAGATCACGATTGATAAAGAGATTGATGCGCGCGGCAGCTTCTGCCCCGGCCCCCTGATGGAGCTTATACGGGGCATGAAGGCGCTACAGGTTGGCGGCGTGCTGGCCGTGCTGTCCAGCGACCCCGGGTCTGCTAAAGATATCCCGGCCTGGATACAGAAAGCCAAACACGAATTTATCGGTGTATTCCCGGAGCAGGGCTACAATCGTTTCGTCGCGCGTAAAACCCATTAAATAAGAAGGAGGCGGTGTGATGCCCCAACATGTTCTGATCGTGGGTGGCGGAGTCGGCGGTACCATCGTCGCTAATCTGCTGGCGCGCCACCTGGAATCGCGCGACGCTACGGTTACACTCATTGAGAGTACTGGCAAACATGCCTATATGCCCGGATGGCTATACATGCCGTTCAACCAGGAGGGTCTGGAGAGTGAGCAGATTCTCCGCGACGAGCGGAGCCTGCTCAATCGACATGTGCGGCACATCAGGGGTACAGTGAGCAGCATCGATACGCGGAACCGCGAACTGCATGTGCGTTCAAGCCTGGGTCTGGGTGAAATCGTTGGTACTGGTGGAGCGGTCGAGGCTACCTATAGCTATGATTACCTGGTGCTGGCGACGGGCGCGCGCCTGGCAACGGAAGACCTGAGCGGGTTAAACGAGGCCAACGGCAATGGCGGCTGGCACCACTTCTATAGCGCCGAGGCCGCGCTGCGCCTGCGCCATGCGCTCCAGCGTTTCGAGGGCGGGCGCATCGTTATTACCGTCGGGGGCATCCCCTATCGCTGCCCACCCGCGCCATTGGAGTTCACCTTCCTGCTCGACGAGTGGTTGGCAAAGCACGACCTGCGCAGCAAGACCGAGATTCAGTACCTGTTCCCGCTGCCGCGCGTCTTCCCTATCGAGAGCGTGGCGGAAGCTGTTACGCCCCTTTTAGAAGAGCGCCACATCGGCTATACCGTATTCTTCAACACTGAAATGGTGAATACGGAGAAGCACATCGTCTCCTCACTGGAGGGGGAAGAGATCCCCTATGACCTGCTTGTACTGGTGCCGCCCCATCGAGGTGCCAGGATGATCGAGGATTCAGGGTTGGGAGATGAACAGGGCTGGATTCCGACCGATCGCAACACACTGGAGGTCAAAGGGAAGCCCCACGTCTACGCGCTGGGTGACGCTACTGATCTGCCGGTTTCCAAGAGCGGGTCAGCCGCGCACTTCGAGGCCAAAATCGTTGCTGCGCGCATTCTGGCCGCCATTCGAGGCGAGGAGCTGAAGCCAGACGAGGCCACCTACGATGGCGAGGTCATGTGCTTCCTGGAGACGGGATACAACAAAGCGACCCAGCTGGTCTTCAACTACGAACACCCGCCGAAGCCGCCAAGACCCAGCCTGTATTACCATATGGAGAAGCAGCTTTTCAACCGCGCCTACTGGCACATTGTGCCGCAGGGTCTGGTATAAGTTGGAAATTGATTCGGTAAGGGCGGCCTTAGTGACCGCCCTGCGGGTTCTTTTTGAGGTTGAGCGGTACGATGGAGATGCTCAAAGACTGAGAGAATGACGCGCTCCACTCTTCCACAGGTTGCAGCAATGCCAGCCAATAGTCGCTGCCCACGCAGACAGCCGACCTGACCTCACCATCCACCGCTTTTTCATTGTGATAGAATCGTGACGCCACAAAATATCCCCGTGACGGTGTTGTGATGTCGCGCCCGTATGATTCACAGCAGAGCAGCCTGCATATATGAATGCAGGGGTAACAGACATGATGGATACGATCATACGACTCACGAAAGGACTGCAATCATGC
>DASTKD010000552.1:0-5738 GCA_035716135.1 Ktedonobacteraceae bacterium | reverse complement strand
AGCAGGCCGCTCAACGGTCTGGGTGACTTTCTCGCGGAAGTGTGGCATGACCTCTTTTGCCATCATTTCCTGGAATTTCAGGACGAGATAATCGGGCATTTCGCCGACGTGACCGCCCGTTACCAGCATATTGGCGTGCAGCACGTCGCTATAGTACGAGAGCTTCTCGATCACGGTGTCCACGCTGCCCGCGATGACCACGCCGGTATCGACCAGTTCCTTGAAGGTGCGTTTCTGGCCGAAGCCGCCGCCTTCCAGCGCGGCCTTGAGGCTGCGTTCGCTCATGTAGCCGGGCGGGACAAAGAACTCAGGGCGCACCTTCAAGCCCTTATCAAAGAGCCACAGAGCGTATTTTTCACCTTCTTTCATGGCGATGTCATCGGTTTCGCCCAGGATAATGGGGGTGCAGAAAGCCAGTTGGTCGGGCTGCGCTTCGTAGCCGTACTTCTCCTCGGCCACTCTGCGGTACATCTCATAGGCGCGTTTGCGCTGGTTCATGGGCATGAAAACGGTCATGTAGGGATATTTATGACGCGCCGCGAAGTCGATGGTCTCCATGCTGGCGGTGCCGGGCAGCCAGATGGGCGGGTGCGGCTGCTGGATGGGACGCGGCCAGGTATTCACATAGCGATAGTTGTAATGCTCGCCCTCGAAGGCGAAAGGGCCGGGGCGCGTCCACGCCTGGATAATCAGGTCGTGCGCCTCGTCCATACGCTCGCGGCTGACGGTCGGATTGATGTTATAGCTGAAGTACTCCATGCCCGTTCCGCGCACAAAGCCGGAAATGATGCGCCCGCCGCTCAACACATCGAGCATAGCGATCTCTTCGGCTACGCGCAGGGGATCGTCGTGCAGGGGCAGCGCGTTGCCCACGATGCCGATTCTGGCTCGTTTCACGCGCTGTGTCAGGGCAGCCGCCATGATATTCGGCGACGGCATAGTGCCATAGGCATTCTGGTGATGTTCGTTGACGATCACGCTGTCCCAGCCAAGCTTGTCGGCGCGCTCGATTTCGTCGAGATAGCGATTGTAAAGCGCGTGGCCTTTGATGGGGTCGTAGAATTTATTGGGCAGCGTCACCCACGCCGAGTCGTAGTTTTCATCGAAGTCTGGCGGCAAATGCGGCCAGGGCATCAGGTGGAAGTAATGGAAAGTCAATTTATTCATGGCATCTCTCTCGCTTCTATGGATGGCTGGACGGCAGGCGTTCAGCTATTACTTGCGCAAAAAATCGACAATCGCCGCGCTCCACTCCTGCGGCTTCTCGAACATGGGCATATGGCCGGTACCACTCAACATAACCACCTCCGAACCGGCAATGGCGCACTGGAAGGCTTCAGCATAAACAGGCGGGATCAGGCGGTCATGCTCGCCCCACACAATCAAGGTGGGGCAGGTGATGCGCGCAAGGCGGCGTTCGAGTTTGGGATCATAGGATGGATTCCATGCCAGTGATGCCAGCGTCGTCAACTGCCGGTACTGCCCGATCAGGTAATCGACATTCATTTCAGCGGGCATGAGGGGCGCAGCCGCCGAAAAATCATCAAAGCAGGCCAACATGACCTCCTGCGCGTTCATGGCGAAGAGGTCTGCGATGGGCGATCCCTTGACGCGAATACCTGCCGCGTTGCTGAGTACCAGCTTTTCAACACGCTCAGGATACCAGACGGCCAGTTCAGCCGCCATCCAGCCGCCGAGCGAATGCCCGACCAGCGTGGCCTTCTCAATACCAAGCGTATCGAGCAGGTCGCAGAAGTACAGCACATAATCGCTCATGTCGCGCATCCAGTCGGGACGCGCGGTAAGGCCAAATCCGGGGGTATCGGGCGCGAACACATGAAATTGCTGCGCCAGCGTCGTGTGAAATTCCAGCCACAAATTGCCAAGATACGTGCCATGCAGGTAGAGGAGGGGAGGCGAAGAAGACGCTCCCGCCTCAAACATATGAGTGGCTATGCCGCGCACATCAATGGTGCGCTCCGGTCTTTCAAGTGAAGTTGCAACGCTGGAAGCTTCATCTGCTGTCATGGTTCATCCTTTTACTGCTCATGGGGGTAACAATCAGTTGCAAACCATCAAGCGCAAGTATACCATTTTTGCGCGGAGAGTCGCCAGGGTAAATAAGCCCGCTCGCCAATTGTCATCCTGAGCGCAGCGAAAGCCCGCTCGCCACTTGTCATCCTGAGCGCAGCGAAGGATCTCTCGTGGAGCCGGGCGCAGATCCTTCGCTGCGCTCAGGATGACAAGTGAAGGATGTTACAACTGGACAATCATTCACTTCTTCATATACACTGGTAGCAGGGGCAGCGCCGCCCTGAACAAACTAGAAGGAATAATTCATGACGAAATACGCCTTCGTGATCGACCAGCGTAAGTGTATTGGCTGCCACGCCTGCACGGTAGCCTGTAAAGCCGAACACGATGTACCCATCGGCGTCTACCGCACCTGGGTCAAGTACATCGAAAAGGGCGAGTTTCCCAATTCGCGCCGCTATTTTCTCGTCAATCGCTGCAATCACTGCACAGACGCGCCATGCGTCACTATTTGCCCCACAAAGGCACTCTACAAACGAGCGGACGGCATCGTTGATTTTGACTCAAGCCGCTGCATCGGCTGCAAGTCGTGTATGCAGGCGTGTCCTTACGACGCCCTGTATATCGATCCCAACAGCCATACAGCCGCCAAATGCAACTACTGCGCCCATCGCACCGAGAACGGCCTCGAACCGGCGTGCGTCGTCGTTTGCCCGGTTCACGCCATCATCGCGGGCGACATGCACAACCCTCAAACCGAGATCGCGCAGATCATCGCCCGCCAACCGGTGCGCGTGCGCAAGCCTGAGCAGGGAACGCGCCCCAACGTCTATTATGTGGGAGCCGACGAAGCCGCTATCAATCCCGAAGTAGCCAGCATGGAACTGCCGCATATGACCATGTGGAGTACTATGCTCAAACCCCATGCGATGGATGAAACCCTCATCGAGGGCCATAAATCGCTACGAACGCAAGTGACTCCGGCAACTATCAACGCGCTCAAGCCATACAGGCCATTGGAGCCTGGGCAACGCAGTCCCACCGACGCGCGTGTTGTCTACGATACGCCTAAAAACGACGCGCCCTGGGGCTGGAAGGTCTCCACCTACCTGGGAACAAAATCGATTGGCGCGGGCGTGATGATGGTAGCGGCTCTGGCGCTGGCGTTGTATGGCCTGAACGCGCCCATCAGTGGCGCGATGAACGCTCTACTCGGCATCGCGGCCCCCGTCATTGGCGGCTTCTTCATCGCCATTACCCTCGTGCTACTCATCGCCGACTTGAAGCGACCCGACCGCGCGCTTTACCTGATGACAAAGGCCAATCCGACTTCGTGGCTGGTATGGGGCGCGGTCTTTCTGGGTATTTTCGGGTTGATCGAGGCAGCATGGTTCGTGACTGCGTTGTTGGGTTTTTCGATGATACTGCGCGTCTTGCTCATACCCGCCGCGCTCTTTGGAGCGGCCTCGGCTGGCTATACCGCCTTCCTCTTCGGACAGGCCGAGGGGCGCGACCTGTGGCAAAGCCCACTTTTGTTGCCCATTCTGCTGATACAGGCAACACTGGCAGGCGCGGCAACACTCGGCCTCTTCGCCTGGATACTTCAGGCCGGAAGCGCACTGTATGGTCTCTTCACCCTTGTGTTGCTCATAGCTATCGTTGCTCATGTGGTGCTGGTCATGATCGAAGTCCTGGCTTCTCATAGCAACAGTCATGTCGCGGCGGCAGCTCATTACATGAGCCAGGGCGGCTTAAAGGATATGTTCTGGGGGCAATTTTTCGCGGTCGGCTCTCTCATCCCCCTGCTGATGTTGAGCATTGCCCAGGCAATACCTCCAGCGCAACCCGTGTTGACAGCAATCGCAGGCATCCTGGCGCTGGCCGGCCTCTTCGCCTACGAACACTGTTTCGTCGTAGCCGGCCAGATTGTGCCGCTAAGCTAATTTCTATATGAAAGGCTACATATATGACCAACATACCTTTGCAACAGCATATCGCGCCGGGCGGCGAGCAGATGTCCGTGCGCGACCTTGCATCGTGTCCGCCGCCTGAGAAGTGGCACGACTGGGTTGAATACGATGCGAAGGCATGGCCGCGCAAAGTCGAAAAGCATTACGAGATCATTCCTACTATTTGTTTCAACTGCGAGGCAGCGTGCGGCCTGATGGCCTACATCGACAAAGAGAGCGGGCGCGTGAAACGCTTCGAGGGCAACCCCTATCATCCCGGCAGTCGCGGGCGCAACTGCGCCAAAGGCCCGGCAACCATCAACCAGGTCAACGATCCCGAACGCATCCTCTATCCGCTCAAACGCGCCGGGAAGCGCGGCGAGGGCAAATGGGAACGCACCACATGGGACGAGGTGCTTGACACTTTCGCGGAAAAAATACGTGCCGCTATTGTAGAAGATCGCCGCGACGAAGTAATGTACCATGTAGGTCGTCCCGGTCATGATGGCTACATGGAGCGGGTGCTGGGCGCGTGGGGCGTTGACGGGCATAACAGCCACACCAACGTTTGCTCATCCTCGGCGCGTTTCGGCTACCATATCTGGTGCGGCATAGATCGTCCCTCGCCAGATCACGCCAACGCCCGTTTCATCCTGCTCATCAGTTCACACCTGGAGACAGGCCACTATTTCAACCCGCAGGCTCAGCGTATCATGGAGGGCAAAATGAAAGGTGCGAAACTGGCTGTCATGGACCCACGCCTCTCCAATACCGCCAGCATGGCCGATTACTGGCTCCCAACCTGGCCCGGCTCCGAGGCCGCCGTACTGCTGGCAATGGCGCGTATCCTCCTGCTCGAAAAGCTGTACAACCGTGAATATATGCGCCGCTGGGTCAACTGGCAAGAATACATGGCGGCTGAACATCCCGATGAAGCGCAAACGTTCGACCGCTTCATCGAACTCCTGCTTGATCTCTATGCAGAATATACGCCCACCTTCGCCGCCGCGGAAAGCGGTTTGCCCGAGGAGACGATTGTCGATATTGCGCGGCAGATTGGCAATGCTGGCACAGCTTTCGCCGCGCATACCTGGCGCGCCGCCACCGCTGGCAATCTTGGTGGCTGGCAGGTCTCACGCGCGCTCTGGTTCCTCTCCGTCCTCACTGGCAGCATCGGCACGCCCGGCGGCACAGCTCCCAATGCCTGGAACAAATTTGTACCCGCGCCATTTCTCAAGCCGAGCCTGCCCGACGTGTGGAACGAAATGCTCTACCCGCCCGAATATCCACTGGCAAACTACGAAATGAGTATCCTGCTGCCCTATTATTTGAAAGAGGGGCGCGGCAAGGTCGCGGCCTACTTCACGCGCGTCTACAATCCTGTCTGGACCAACCCCGATGGCACCAGTTGGATCGAAGCGTTGACCAATGAGCAGCAGATAGAACTGCACGCGGCCCTCACACCCATCTGGAACGAGACGGCATGGTATGCCGACTACGTGCTGCCGATGGGCGTGGGCAGCGAACGGCACGACCTCATGAGCCAGGAAACGCACGCCGCGCGCTGGATCGGTTTTCGCCAGCCGGTGCTGCGCGTTTATAAGGAGCGGCATGGAGAACCCGTGCAATTTACCTACCAGGCCAATCCGGGCGAAGCATGGGAAGAAGACGAGTTCTGGATCGAGCTGTCATGGCGCATCGACCCCGATGGCAGCCTGGGCATTCGCAAGTACTTCGAGTCGCCCTATCATCCAG
>DASTKD010000551.1:0-8593 GCA_035716135.1 Ktedonobacteraceae bacterium | reverse complement strand
CCGGTAACTCCACGCCGTGTCGTTCCTGCCTACGCGGTGTGCCGCCCCGTTCACTGGATAGAGGTGCATGGTTGACTGCATGGTTGGCAAGCGGGAACCATGATGAATATAGAGATCAATGGCCGCGTCGCTCAGCTCGTTCACGAAGTCCGCTTTCCAGTACCACTGAAGTCCTGGCGCATAGAGCGCATCGAACATGCTCTGCAGCGCCGGGTGCGGAATGGGACCAACGAAGTCCAGCGCTGGCGGGAACTTCTCCCGAATGGGCTTGAAGGTTGCCTCGGCCAACTCCATTGGCCCGGTGTAACACCACACCATCCCGCACATGTTCTTGTTGTGGAGATGCTCAGGGAAAGGTGGCCCAGGAGGGACGATCAGGAAGGCGAAGAACCCGTTGAGGTCATCGGGTGCCTGCATGATAAACTCTCGATACCACTTCATCACCTCGGATGCCTGATCCATCTCCCAGAGCATGGGACCGCCATAGACGGTATGGACCGGATTAGCCCTGAACACAAACGAGGTGACGACACCGAAGTTGCCACCGCCGCCTCGTAACCCCCAGAACAGATCTGCATAGTGCTGTTCGTCGGCTGTTACAAAACGACCATCGGCCAGCACAACGTCGGCGGCGATCAGGTTGTCGATGGCGAGGCCATATTTGCGGGTCAGGTATCCCAGTCCGCCACCCAGGGTCAGGCCACCAACGCCGGTCGTAGAAATGATGCCGCTGGGAACCGCCAGACTAAAGGCATGGGTGGCATGGTCGACGTCGCCCCAGGTGCTGCCTCCCCCGACCCGCACGGTTCTCGTTTGGGGATCGACGTGTACATAGCGAATCAGCGAGAGGTCGATAACCAGGCCATCATCGCAGACTCCCAGCCCTCCAGCGTTGTGTCCGCCACCCCTGATGGAAACAAGAAGGTTGTGCTCACGGGCAAAGTTGACCGCTGCAATCACATCGGCCACATCCGCACAGCGGGCGATCAGGGCCGGATGCCTGTCGATCATGCCGTTGTAGACTTTGCGGGCTGCATCGTAGCCCTCATCAATGGGCTGGATGAGTTCTCCCCGCAGGCTCGCTTTCAACGCGCTGGCGTCGAGGTCGTGTGTCCTTTGTGTTGTTGTCATCGTCTTTCTCCTTGTGGGAAATACTTTTCACTACTGTCGGTGGTTGAGCAAAGGAAACCAGGTTTTTTTATATTGGCCCGCTCGTCCTTCTCATTTCGGAGCGAGTTCTGGAGCCAGCGTTGGTGCTTCCCTATCCCTTGACGTAGGCGAGTTTCTCCGCAACCTTGCCATCCCGCACGCGCAACACATCCACGCCACGGACATGCCCGCGACTGCCGTCGGTATTTGTCCACTCGTATCTCCAGCGAATGACGCAGCGATCTTCGTGTGCAAACATCTCCTCGGACTGGAAAACGGCATCAGGTGATGAACGAAAAAACTCCTCCCAGAAGCGGCCAACCGCCTCCTGTCCTTCAAACCGCTCACCATCTGGCGACGGATAGGTGTTTTCAAAGAGGCAGTCCTCGGTCATCAGAGCCATCACCGCCTGAACATCGTGCCGGTTGAAGGCGTCATTAAACTGGTTGATTACCTCAACAGTTGATGCTGTCTGTGCAACTTCCTGCATGATCTCTTGCTCCTTATTGAAGGCTATCCAGGCGATCCCGAAAGGCAGCGATCTGAGCGCTGTGCTCGCGTTTATGTCCGTAGTACATGTAGACCAGGACATCATCCAGGGCATACTCGATGCCATACCAGGGCAACGTTCCCGACTGGCGGAACTGTTCAGGGCGAATCTTCGCGACCAGCGACATCACCTGCGCGTGTGCGTCATTGAACTCATCCAGAACCTCTCGCATGGTTCTCTCTTTGCGTATGCCCACTTCGATATCGTTAAATTGGCCACCCAGTTCGGTAAACTTATCCAGATAGGGTGTTGGGTGCCTTCCGACAAACCCGGACAGGACATCTACCAGCACCTCTTCATAGGAAGCCAGGTGAGCGATGATGTCCTTGACTGACCAGACACCACAGGCTCCCGGTGTTTCCCACGCCGTTTCGGGGAAGCCCTCGATGGCCTGCAGCACTGTCAGTTGTCCATACTTCAAAATGTCTGTCGCGTTCATGAGATCGTCCTTTCCTTGAATGTGGCCTGCTCAGGAGCAGGTGGCAGTGTATGGTTGTCAGCAGCGGACTCTCTCATTGTAATCAGAACAGCTTGCGTTATCATCGTGGACGAGTACGGAGATTGTGCAAAGGAAGCACGGATATTTTTGGAGGAGGAGTACGTAGAAAATGAGGAATACGTTTCTACGTGTTCGCGGTCAATCCTCTTTCGATCGCCCAACTTGCGATCTGCCTGCGTGAAGTGAAGCCCAACTTAAACATGATATTACTCACGTGGGTTTCGATGGTTCGTTCGCTCAGCACCAGGATGTCAGCAATCTCGCGATTGAATTTCCCCTGTGCGATCAGTGCCGCTATTTCGCGTTCGCGTGCCGTCAGTCCTCCGTAAGCTTGCTTGGCGATTTGCCTATGTGAGAGCGGGCGGGAAGAGGGTAATAGTGTCATCGCCTGTTGCCGGAAATTGTCTCGCAGGGACTCATCTGTGATAGTAGCGGCGAGTTCTTCGATCAAGGTGCGGGCAGTCACAAACGCTTGCTCAGCCTCTGCATTCCTCTCCTGGGCTTGATAGAGGCTGCCGAGCGCGATACACATTTGCCATTGTTTCGGTCGAACCCCCAGCGCCACAGCCAGAGCTTGCGCTGCTGTCAGTGCTGCCTCGGCTTCGGCTGGTCGCTGCAAGGCAGCCAGAGCTTCGCCGCGCAGCTTCAAGACACGCAAGCTGCTTTGTCCTCCAGCGATCTGCGAGGCGTCCAACTGATCGACAATTTCTAAGGCCCGGGCCGGGTCTCCCCGTGCGAGCGCCAGTTCCGCGGAAGCGCAGTAGAGCATCCGCTGCCCCAGCGTTTGTATGGCCGTGTCGGAACCAAGCGCGGCGTGAAGCAGCGTCTCAGCGCGTGTATAATCGCGCAACAGAACAGAGACAGAGGCAAGATAGCCGGTAGCCATACGAGTCCAGAAGAGTGAGTGCGTCTCCTGAGCAAGAACCAGCGCCTGCTCAAAATGCTCGCTCGCCTCCTGGTGAGCAAGCATACCAGTGTACACTCCCCCTAACATGGCATGAGCCGCCGTTTGCCACTGGCGATGCTCAATCTCTTCGGCGATATGCAAACTCTGCTGGCAAGCAGTCAATGCACGTGTATATTCTCCTTGCGATCCCAGACACAGTCCTAACTGGAAGAGAGCGTAGGATTCAGCCGAACGCAGACCAATTTCACGTGCCACTTTGACCGCTCGTTCGGCATCCGGTAATACCTCGGCCAGACTCGCGACCGCGATCAGCGTGTCGGTATGGTAGGTCGGAGCGCGCATGGTGAGTGTTGCCAGGCTTGATGTCAGCCCCTCCCTGTTGCCGAGTTCGTCAAAAAGCGCGACAGCCTGCTGGTAGTAGCTCGTACCCCCAATCAAATCGCCACCAAGATAGCTCGTCATGCCCAGCAGGTCCAGTGTCTCGGCGATTCCGCCTGAATCATGGAGTTGCTGGAAAATAGTTAGCGCCTCCCGGTGGTAGCCCAGCGCCTCTTGTGGCTGTCCCACGTTCAGGTGCCAGTTGCCGATGCGGTTGAGGCTGCGAGCGTGCAGAACAGGATCATCCAGTGCCTGCGCGAGGGTGAGCGCCTGGCGAAACCAGGTTTCGGCCTGCGCGTAGTCGCGCCCTGCCCACAGAAAACCCAGATCAATTGCGCTTTGCCACTCCGCCGCACGACTATTCATCTTACGAGCCGCGTCCAATGCCTGGGTGTAATCATGCTGTGCCTGATCAAACTCGCCTAGCGTTTCATAGGCATGTCCACGCGCACCGTATAGCGCGGGACGCAGTCCGGGGGACGGTGTGGAAGGAGGGAGGGACAAGTGATCAGCAGCCTCTAGCGCCCAGGTGAAATAATCGATGGCGGCACGGTGCGAGTACAGCCCTAACGCCTTTTCTCCAGCGCGTTGTGCATAGTCTACGGCTTTCTGCCAGTCTCGCGCCTGATAAAAATGGTAGGCGAGGTCCTCCAGGTGCAGATCGGGTGTGACAGGAGGTCGTTGCTCCATCGTTTCGGCAATGGACTGGTGCAACACGCGACGCTCACGTGTGAGCAGTTGGCTATAGATGGCCTGCCGCGTCAAGGCGTGCCTGAAAGCAAACTGATCGGCGGATTCCTCAATCACCAGTTGCGCGGACACCAGTTCTTTCATGATCTGAAGGAGCTGGCCCTCATCATAGCGAGTAAGCTGCTGGAGCAGGGCAAAATCAAAATGCCGCCCGGCCACGGCTGCCAGGGTCAACACATATCTGGTCTCCTCGCCCACACGTGCTGTTCGTCGTTGGACGGCGTCCTGAATGCTCTGTGGAATGGAGACCTCATGTGCTGATGTACGATTCCAATAGCCCTGGGCGTAGAAAATATCACCGGCTGCAATAAGCGAGCTAAGTGTTTCTTCGACGAAAAAGGGGTTGCCCTCCGTCAGCGTGTAAAGAACATCCAGGAGTTCCCCGTGCAGGAAGCGGCGCATGTCAAAGCTCGTATCTCGCTCCTCAAAGATGGCCGACAACATCGTATCGACCTCGTTGCGTGCAAGAGGCACGAGCTGGATTTTGTGAGCGAGCCGTTCGCGATCAAGTTGTGCCAGCCAGTTGCTCAACGCTGGCTGCATCTCCTCAGAACGGTACGTAACCAGCAGCAGGAGCGGATGAAACGCGGCGCGCCGGATCAGATGGTGGAAGAAGTCCAGGCTCGTGTCGTCGCTCCAATGCACATCCTCAATGATGAGAAGCACCGGCGACTGTGTTGACAGGTGGAGGAAGAACGTGGCCAGTACGGCGAAAAGACGGTGTTTCTCTTGTTCGGGTTCGAGGCGTGGGAGTGGGGGCGTCTGATCAGGAACCAGTTCAGGGAGCAAAGGAAAGATATTATGGGCTAAGGTCTCTACAGCGGCAGTCAGCGAGCCTTTCTGGTTGGAGGCCACAAGAGAGCGCAGTAGATCGAGCAAGGGCGCGTAGGGATACGCAATATCCGTCGGGAAGCAAGCTCCCTGCATGACCAGAAACTCCTGGGCCACGGCAAGGGCTTTCAACTCGCTTACCAGACGTGATTTACCGATCCCTGCTTCTCCCGCGATCAGAGCGATATGACCTTGCCCCGCTTTGGCTTGCTCCACAAGTAAGCCAAGAGCCGCGCTTTCAGGGCTTCGACCGATGATCTTCGGACACAGGATAGGTCGATTGACAGGGTGTTGCATAGCATTCATCCCCTTTCCAGTTTTCAGCCACTTGACGCTGCTCCTACAGATGCTCCATCTGGCTGAGACGTTTCACGATATATGGTTCAAAATGATTCTCAACCAGCAGCGTCATTTCGTCAAGGGAGCGACTCCCATCCACTTCGTAAATTGGAAGGCGGCGTATTTCGGCCTGCGACTTCACATAGTGTGCTAGGTAGCAATCGCGGTCGATGATATTGCGCAGACGCCGCTCTTCAGTATAGCCTGTCTCCTGATACATGCCAGCCGATTTCTGCCGTTTGACGCGCTCAGCATTTCTTTGTCGTCGAACCCGTTCACAGAGCGCATCTGCTGGTACGAGCCAGATAGCTTGATGAGGATCGGCAAGGTAGGAAGTGAGGCTTTCGGGAAAGAAGTTTCCTTCCGCGACAATAAACCACTCTCGCGGCATTGCCAGCAGATCCTCGATCACCAGGCGAAATCTCGCCGTCCATGACTCAATCACATTGCGCGCCATCACTTCTGGTGAGCGCGACAGCCAGCGCTGCTCCATATCCATCGCCAGGAATTCCATCAGCGCCGGATTATTCTGAGCGTTGGATCGAGCGACATGATTCCGCTCCATAGGGTCGAAGTGATAATCCAGAAAGACATGCGTGCGCGCAATGGCATGGCCAATGCTGGACTTGCCCGCGCACGGAGAACCACTTATCCATAAGACGTGCGAGAGTGCTGAAATTCGTTCCTGATGGTCAAGCATCGTCTTCTCCTCATTCGCTATAGCCTACTTTTCTAGCTCCTGTTGCTATGGAGGATACATAATAGCCTGAGAAAAGACATCTGTCATTTGGACGATGTGGGAGCCTTGAAAGCTGTTGTATAATAAGGTGGAGGCAAGCCTGTGAAAACATTTGACAAGCCGCTCCGTTTCCGCTACCCTTATTCTCAACAATGGCCTTGTTGGAGGTTTTATGAGCGCACCGGTCACGCTGCGGCGTGTGTTGACGTTTCGCACGGTTGTCTCGACCAGCACGGGGTTGGCGTACGCGGCTGTGAGTTTGCTGGCTTGCGTGCAGTTGGCGGCGTATCTGGGAGGCGATTCGGGTTGGATTGCAGTATTGGTCGCAGGTCTGCTGGCGCTACTGGCGGCGCTGTGTTTCTCTGAACTGAACGCCCTCTATCCCAGCGCGGCTGCCATCCGGCAGTATATGAAAGAGGCGCTCAACGACAACTTCTCGCTCATCATCACCTTTGGCTACATGCTCACCATCGTCGCGGTCATCGCAGCCGATAGCTACATCGTGGGCAACGCCATCACCTACGCCTTTGGCTTGCCGAACTGGGCCTCGCTGATCTGGATACTGGCCCTGCTCGCCCTGGCAATGGGGGCGAACCTGCGCGGCATTCGTATCGCTGGCCTGCTACAAGATATCACCACCTACACGCTGATCGTCTTCGTCATCATCATCTCGCTGATCGCCCTGGGCAAACACGGCTTTCAACTTCGTATGCCCTTTGATGCCATCGGGCATCCCCTGGACCTCGTCAATGCCGTAGCCGTCGGCGTCTTCGTCTTCTCGGCCTTCGAGTGGGTGACGCCGCTTTCGGAGGAAATCTCCAACATTCGCCTGATTCCTCGCGGCATGTTCGTCTCGCTCGGCCTGCTCTTCATCTCCTACGCACTCTTTACCGTCGCCTCGAGCCACCTGCTGAATGTGCATAGCCCGGCCATCTCCACCTCGCCCGTGCCGCAAATGCTGCTGGGCAAGGCCGCGCTTGGGCAACTCGGCATCTGGCTGATGCTGATCGCCACGCTCTTAACCGCCGTAATGACATTTAATGGAGGCTTCGCTACGGCCTCGCGCTTCCTCTACGCGACGGCACGGGAAGATACCTTACCACCCATCTTTGCGCGTATCAGCATCACCTATGCCGTTCCCTACGTGACGGTTATTGCGCTGAGCGTATTCTCGGCAGTGGTCGCGACCATTATCTTTCTCACAGGCCAGTTTCAGGTACTGATTCTGGTAGGCGCGGTGCTGGAAGCGCTGATCTATACGGTGGCGGGACTCTGCGTGATCCAACTCCGACGCCGCCAACCGGCAGCCGAGCGCTCGTTTCGCATTCGCGGCGGCTGGCTCATCCCCATCCTGACCGTTGTGATCTTTGGTCTGCTCGCCATTTTGGCCGCGCTCGGCATCAGCTCGTCGAACATTCTGGTTGGCACGCCGCTCATCATTACGATTGGAGTATTCATCATTTCCGCCTTCTACGTCTTCCTCGTCGTTCCTCGCTTACGAGCGGCGGCAGCAAAACGTGCCACCACCCGCAGGCGACGCCCTCGACGCGAAACGCCCAAACCGGAAACGAGCCAGGGCTAAACACACGAGTAAAGTGCAGGTACATAGGAATGATGGTGAAAGATAGAAAGTAAACGTTTCATGCACGGGAACCAGTTACACAAACAACTCTATTTCATGGCTATAAGAAGTTTTAGACAGTTGAATAGCGCTCGGCATGGTATGTATGCCGCGTTGATTGCGCTGTGCTGCTTGATGCTGGCTCCGTTGCCTGCCCTGGCCTGCGGCGGGCTGTTTACCGCGCAGACACCGGTCAACCAGGCCAATGAACGCATGATCTTCGCACTTGATCCGGGGAAGGTCACGCTGTACGAGCAGATCAACTATACCGGGTCGGCGAGCAATTTTGCCTGGGTGCTGCCCGTCCCATCGGTGCCGAAGGTCGAGACCGCGCCCATCGGTCTCTTCAGCACGCTGGATAGAGCCACAGCACCAACGTTTATTGAAGGTAGTACGTCGCCCTGCGGTTTCAGCCCCGGTTTCAGAGGCAATTTTGCGGGTGCGCCCGCGCCTTCCGCTCACGTAGGCGTGTATGGTTCGGGAGCAGTTGGTCCCTATGCCTACACTGTAATTGGCTCCAGCGATCCACAGGGGCTGGTGAAATGGCTGCAAAGCCACCATTACCACGTTCCCGGCAATACGCAGTCGCTGATCCAGCCCTACACGCAGGCGCATGAGATGTTTCTGGCCCTGCGCTTGCAGCCAACGGCAGGCGTCCAGGATATTACACCCGTGAAATTGACTATGACGTTGCCTAACAATGCCACTCCTGCACAGATCATGATTCCCATTCGCATGGCTGCCGCAGCCTCTCAGCCGCACACGGGCATCCTCGTCTGGATATTTGCTTCCAGCCGCTTCGTGCCGCAAAACTACCAGTCGGTTGTGCT
>DASTKD010000550.1:0-5459 GCA_035716135.1 Ktedonobacteraceae bacterium | reverse complement strand
AGTATGCCTCTGTACCTTGAACAGCTTGAAAGGAAGAGTGACTATGCAGCGCACTATGTGCAAAGGCAAGATTCACCGTGCCACCGTCACCCAGGCCAACCTGCAATACGTTGGCAGCATCACCGTCGATGCTGATTTGCTGGAGGCTGCCGACATTTATCCCTACGAAAAAGTGCAGGTGGTCAACATCCACAACGGCACGCGCCTGGAGACGTACACCATCGCCGGAGCGCGCGGCTCCGGGGTGATCTGCCTGAATGGGGCTGCAGCCCGTCATGCCGCCGAAGGCGATATAGTCATTATCATGAGTTATGGGCAATATGACGAGCAGGAAATTCGCGCATTGGAGCCGCGCCTGGTCTTCGTAGACGCCGATAACCAGATCATCGAAACGAAGCAGGTTCCGCTTATCGAGATGTTACCCGAATCTGCTTTAGCCGAAGCCGTTTTCTAACGACCTCACGGTAGTATTCATTCAACTGCATGGTTGGGTGAATTACTGCTAACCCTCTTCCTACCAAACGTTCGTAAGATTCCCCATTTCAATCCCACCAGGGCGACCGCAAGGGTCCCCACCCCACTTCCACTCCACCCCTACAATGAACGTCACCCTCGCAAAGAAGTCCCCACATTTTTTGAACACATTGTCTAATATCCTCGATCATGGTATAGTATCTCCATGCAAATAACTGATCTTGAACCACAGGTCAATAATGCTGAGCGCGTCAATGTGTATGTTGATGGTCATTACCTGCTGGGCGTCAACGCGGTGATCGTCATGCGTATGGAGTTGCGCATCGGGCAGGAATTGCTGCCGGAGCAACTGGAGCAATTGCGCAGCGAAGAGGCAGAGCAGCAGGCGGTTGATCGCGCCCTTAACTTCCTCTCGTTTCGCCCGCGCAGCCGCGCGGAGGTGCGCCGCTATTTGCAACGCAAAGAGACGCCCCCGTATATTATTGACGCGGCGCTGGAACGGCTGGATCGCCTCGACTTCGTTAATGATCGCGCCTTCGTCGAGTTCTGGGTGGAGAACCGCGATAAGTTCAATCCGCGAGGGGCGCGCGCCCTCAAAAACGAATTGCGCATGAAAGGAGTGGAGCGCGACATCGTTGATGAACTGGTGGATCAGGATCAGGACGATGAACTGGCCCTGCGCGCTGCCCGCAAAAAGGCCGCTTCGCTCGCGCACGCACCCGATATGGACTACCAGACGTTTCGCAACAAACTTGGCGCGTTTTTGCAGAGGCGCGGCTTCGGCTACGAGGTCGTGACGCACACCGTTAAAACGCTGTGGAACGAGATGAAACAAGAAGAATAAGCATGGCGACCGCAAGGGTCGCCACTACCATATACGAAAGCCTGCAAACGATGTAATCGTAATATAGTAGTGGCGACCCTTGCGGTCGCCATGTCCACACCGGTCGCCATGCTTCATACATGCTCACCATGCTTCAGGCGCGGTCGCCACACAAAATTGTGACGCAAAAGCCTTCAAAATTTGGGAATTGTAGTATATAATAAGCATAGAGAATAAATCCCAGAAACATATTTTGCACCGTCCAGGGCAGGCTATGCTTCGCCCCTGCAAAGACAGAACGACCTGGTATTGCAGGGGTGTGAAAGCATGGTCTGCCCTTCAAAATGCTCGGCTCAATTGTTATCCGGCGTTACCGTGACGGTTGGTGTATTAGTCACGGTTGGCGTTGTGGCGTTGCTCGATGGCGATGGCACGTTTTTCAGTTGCACCGGCGGGTAGGAGCCGGCGTTGAGCGGCACAATTTTGATGTTCTGGATATTGTCCGGCAGCGTATTGCTATTGCCCTGCGTAAAGTGAATGGCAATGGTTTTGGGATCGATGCCCGGCTGGCTTGCCAGGAATTTCTGCGCGTTGCTCACCGTCTTCCCTTTGATATTGTTATGAATGGACTGTAATTGCGCGGCCGGGAAGGTATAGATGGCATCGCCACTGGCCGCGATTTTGAGGGAAACTTTTCCCGAAGCCCTGTCGATGCCCTGAATGACGGGACGCCCAATCATCACTGTATTGCTGAGCAGCGTATAGTTCGCGCCCATCTGTTTAACCTGGTTGATGAGCAAATTCCGCGCCACGCTTGAAGCATCCGCGTTGACAATGTAGCCAACGCTGCCTTGCTCGACCATTGCCACCGTCACCGAGTCGCCAGCCTGGCCCACAGCAGGAGTAGGAGTAGCGGAAACGACGGTGTAACTGATGTTCGTTACCTGAATACCCCCGGCAGCGGCAATCTTCTGCTGCAATTGTTGCGCAATCTGCTTTTCGAGGCCCGGCTGTATCTGCCCGGTCAGGTTGGTCACATCGGCCGGGGCTACTCCCTGCTGACAGCCAAAGATGCCAAAAGTGCAATTCACCTGTCCACTGGTGGGGCCAGATTGCGATGCCGTCTGGCTTGTTGTAGAACCGTGTACAGGGATAAGGGAGTGGGTGACATCCACGCTTTGCACGGAGGTGGTGGCTGTCACGGGATAGATTTCCTCGAGCGGCGTGACCAGAGGGCCAAAGTTGATGGTCACGGCGGTGGCCGTCACGGCTTGATAGCCATAGTAAGCCAGCACTCCGATTGCCAGCAATATTACGATCATGATGGCTGAAATCAGAGGGAGCAGCGATTTTCTTTTGCGACCGCTCCTCTTTGTATGCGACGAGACCGGCGGTGGCAAAGACGCTGGCGTGGCTCTTGAGTAATTCTGGGGCGGGCTGAAAGATGTCGTTGGCGCGCCATAATCGTCGCGGCTGAAGCTTTGCGGGATAGCGGGAAGTTCTGCCGAGACAGCCGGTAATGGCGAAACGGGCGAGACGACGGGCAACTGGCCGGAATTCTGGAGCGCCACAGTTTCGCGTTTCACCTGCTCGACAGTCAGCTTGCCGCTCATGTTGGCGGGCAAAGGAGCATCGAGCGGCACAGATGGCATTCCCGGTAGTCTCTGTGGCGGCGAGCTAAGCGCCTGATAGGCGCGTTCAAAGTTCTTCAATACCTCGTCCGCGCTGGCAAAACGATCTTCCGGGTGAGCAGCGATACAACGGCGCACCACGTATTCCAGTGGAGGCGCGAGCGGATCGAGTTCATCGGCCATCGGAATGTTTCCGGTCAGCATCTGGTGCAGGATGATGCCCAGCGAAAAAATGTCATTGCTGGGAGCAGCGATGCCGTTAAGCCGCTCAGGAGCCATATAGGCGATAGTGCCGACTTCGTTTCCCGCCGTCGTAAGCGGCGGGCTGGCAGCGCGCCCCTGCACCATAGCGATGCCAAAATCGATCAGGCGCACATAAATTTGCCCGTCCTGCTCGTCTAACAGCACGTTGGTGGGTTTGAGATCGCGGTGAACGACGCCGCGCCGGTGAATATAAGCAACGGCCTGCACCAGTGGCACAAACAACTGGCGCACCTCGAAAAGCGAGAGAGAGCCACTTTTCAGACGACGCGCCAGCGTACCACCATCAATATACGGCGTGACGAGGAACAGGCGTCCCTGATCTTCGCCAAACTCGAACAGGGGCAGGATATGTTCATGTTTCAGGTGAGCGCTGACTTCCGCCTCGCGCAGGAAACGCGCGCGCGCCGTCGTGTCATGCACCAGGTCGGAGCGAATAATTTTGATGGCGACGGGACGACCAAAAGCGGAACGCTGATGCGCAAGATAGACCTCGCCCATGCCTCCCGTATCGATAGGACGGATGAGATCATAGTTGCCAAAACGCGCGCGGCTCTGATCTTCCATAAGCGGTCCGTGCTGTTCTTTCATATCCTACTTACTTTCGGCGAGTAGATATACGTTTGAAAAACTCTCTCTATTAAGAATAGACGAATATTGTACCGTTTTCGTCAAAGATCAAGTTAGTTTTGAGATGTTTACAGAAGAGACAGCATCGATTGCCATGACACACGCTGGTAGACACTCTTCCCAGGTGCAGTATAACATCTGATTCTCTGCTATGCAACCAGGCGAATTGGACGGCGCTTGACAGAAGTTGAACTGTGAAGTATGTGATATACTGGTAAGGTTTATTTCTGGCGTAACTCTTCCCCGGTCTGCTTCAAGAGGCGTATACACAGCCTGGCGAAACGAATCAAGTGTGATTATCTTTCGAGAGGAGGGTACACTTCGATGGAACTGCGTAACATGACCCAACGCGCAAACAGAATCACGCGCTTTGTGACGGTTCAGTTGATCGCCCTGGTTGGCTGGATCATTGTGCAATCATTTTTCTCCCTGTCCGCTCCTGGCCGCGCCGTCCCTTTCGCCATTACGCTGGTGATCGAAGCAATCTGGTGGATTGCGACCCTGGTGATTATGTTTCTCCTGTTCCGGCGCGAATACAACAGTTTTGTGCAGTCCGTACTCGATTTGGAAGAGGCCAACAGGAGATTGAGAAAAGCGACGAGCGACATCTTAACAGAAATAGGGAATACTGCCGAGCAAGGCAACAGACGAGCAGAGCAATAATTGAATGCAACAGCAGCAGAAACGTATGCTCCTGCTGCTATTTTGCTACCAGAAATGATTCTTAGACCGGCTCACCATTTGCGAGTGAGCGAGACGGCTTATTTACGACACATGCGATAACGGACCAGCGTTATCCGGGAAATTGCTGGTATTGAGTACCTGGATGCCGGCGTGCTGTTCGCCGTTGAACGGGGTAACGACGGGGCTGGTCTGCCCCGGCTCGCAGCCGAGATTGAATGGCACATTGGGATCGTTAAACCAGAGGCCCAGGTGATACTGGTGTGTGGGCGCGAAGGTCGTCGTGGGTCCGCCTGGGGAAACGGAGAAGGTCTCGACATTGAAAATGCCCTGCACCGTGATGCCACCCGTACCGTTCGCATCCGTATGTAAATCGCTCTGATACCAGGAAACGCCGAAGGGCTTGTTCGGCAGCTGGATAACGAAAAGATCGAAGTCGGTATGCGCGGGCATTCCGGAGACGGTTACTTTCATAACATCATTGACCGAATTGGGCGTAATCGTCACAGAGCCTCTGGCGTGCGGCAGGCAGGCGCTAATGCCGGGGGAAGCCACCAGATTAAAGGTGAACGATTTATTCGCGGAGGCGTTCGCGTTGCCCGCGCTCGCTGCATGCGCCCCGGACGAGGCGTGCATGGTAAACGCGCTCAGCATCCCTACGACCAGTAGAGCTATTCCCAGGAGGCTTAATCCTCTGCCCCAACGAACCAACTGTTTTTGCATAGATCAGGGTTCCTTTCTCGTTATTGCAGTACAATTCGCAACACAACTCTCAAGCGATGATCGCTTTGACAGAACGAAGCGATAGCTAATTCACGCGCGCTTGAACCCAGTGAATATCACGACTGTCACTGGCAACTCCCCTCGTCCTGCACTGAGAGTACTCGAAAGCAGGCATGAGCCGTATGCGTAAGATTACCCATTTTGTTGGACTGTCCAAACTTGCCTTTTGCATCCAG
>DASTKD010000549.1:0-2985 GCA_035716135.1 Ktedonobacteraceae bacterium | reverse complement strand
GTTCTCGCTTCTTGCTATCGACACGCCTTACGATTTGTGATATATTCATCCCACCAGCGTAACTCGCTGTATTATTTTAACGTAGTTGTCTGGACATAAGGGGAACCGTATATGCCTACACTTGAACGTTCTAACCCGTTGCCGCTTTATTACCAGTTGAAAGAAGTGCTGCGCCAGCAGATACAGGCTGGACACCTGGCCCCTCATAGCTCCATCCCATCAGAACCGGAACTGGTTGCGAGCTATCACGTTAGCCGCGCCACCGTGCGCCAGGCATTGACGGAGCTGGTAAACGAAGGATTGCTCTACCGGCAGCACGGCAGAGGCACCTTTGTCTGCGAGCCTCGCGTACAACAGAC
Source organism: Ktedonobacteraceae bacterium (assembly GCA_035716135.1). Classification (GTDB taxonomy): domain Bacteria; phylum Chloroflexota; class Ktedonobacteria; order Ktedonobacterales; family Ktedonobacteraceae; genus CF-113. The sequence continues at coordinate 2,626 of DASTKD010000549.1, read as the reverse complement.
GCTCACCGAGCTAACCAGTCTTACTACGGAATTGCGGCGACGCGGCAAACGTCCCGGTGGTCTGCTTTTGCTCAGCGAACTGGCGCGCGGCTCCGAAACCATGCGCCAGCAATTGCGCCTGGCCGACGAAGAACAGGTCGTGCGCCTGGAAAGATTGCGTTCGGCGGATGGTCAACTCATCGCCTGCGAAGTCGATTACCTGCCCTATCCCCGCGCCCTCAGTATTTATACGCGCGCTAAAGAACTTGCCGAAGGCTCGCTTTACCAGTTGATGGCCTCCGAAGGGCTTACTCCCGCCATTGCCGAGCAATCCATCAAAGCTGATAAGACCACCGCCCGCGAATCAGACCTGCTGAGCGTGCCTGCTGGTGAAGCCGCCATGCGCCTGCTCTCCACCGTCTTTGACCAGACCGGCCTGCCCATCGCCCTGTGCGACACCATCTTCCCCATCGGACGCTTCGAGATACAACTTACGTTGCGCGTCTCGAAATGATAGCTTGCCCCCGCTCAGGCTTAGTGTTATACTAGCGTGGGAAATTTGGATTATCACAGATCAAATTGAACATGTGGCAACAGAATTGGCACTCATAGAGGAGAATAACGTATTACATGGACGATACAAACGGTTTGCAGACAAGCGATACCGCCGGACAGAACGGAATGCGGGCCAGGCAGGATAGCGCGGAGGCCCAGGAATGGACCGACAAAGGCAACCAGGCCGCCGAACAGGGCGACTACGAGAGCGCGGCGGAAGCCTTTGAGAAAGCAGTAGAGATCAACCCAACCGATGCGCGCGCTCGCTATAACCTGGCGCTGGCCCGGCAGTATCTGGGCGACGCGGAGAGCGCGGTCGCTGGCTATCAACGCACTATCGATATTGACCCCACCTTGATTGATGCCTACGTCAACCTGGGCAATCTCTACGGCGAAATGGGAATGCGCGAAGAATCCCTTGAAACCTTCCAGGAAGCCCTTGATTACGCTCCCGACAACGATTCGCTCTACCTCAGCATTGGCGACGCCTACCGCGCCCAGTATCTCTACCAGGACGCCATCCAGAACTACCGCCAGGCCGTCATTTTCAACCCCGATAATACCCTGGCTGCTGACAATCTGGCCGATGTGCGCGAACGGGTCAACGTACAATTGCGCCGCATCATGGACCAGGAAAAGCGCGTTGACGAAGACCCCTCCGATATTTCGCGCTACGCGGAACTGGTCAGCCTTTACATCGACATGCGCAGTTTCGATGAAGCGCTCTCGGTCGCCAATCAGATGACCGCGCTTGATCCCGAAGATCGCACCGGTTACGATAGTCTCGCCTCTGTATACGAGGCTCTCGGCGAGCCTGAGCAGGCGGCGGATACCTACGCTCGGATTGTCGAACTCGCCCCAGACGACGCGGAAGCCTGGGAACATCTGGGAACCTGGCGTCTCACGCTGGGTGACAACGACGAAGCCATCCGCGCCTTTGAGCAATCAGTCCAGCTCGATCCCAATCGCTTCACCGCCCATTTCAACCTGGCGGAAGCTTATCTGGAAACCGATCACTTTGAAGAGGCCATGCGTGCCTACCAGCTCATCATCGAGCGGCGCAGCGAGCTGGATTCCGACGATCTCGCGGCAGCCTACGCCGGTCTCGCCGACACCTACAACTCGATGGAACGCTATGACGATGCCATCCAGACCAGCCAGACGCTGCTGGAAAAGTTCGAGGACGATCCAGAGGGCTACTACCAGCTTGCCACCGCCTACGATGCGCAGGGCCATTTCGACGAAGCCATCGAAAATTACGAGAATGCCATCGACAGCGACCCGCTCAATGCCGACTACTACAATGACTATGCCGATACCCTGCGCGAAGTCAAACGCTACGACGATGCTCTGGAAATGGCGCGCCAGGCCATCGCCATGGACCCGTCCATGATCCTCGCCTACGAGACACTGGCCCAGATCTACACGGAAATGGGACACAGTGAGGATGCCGCCGCCGCTATGGAACAGGCCGAAAGCCTGCGCGTAGCCGAACAATAAAACGGGCAGGGTTTTTATCCTGCCATTGTATGGATGCTGGGAGGTATCCACTCCACCCCTGTCATCCTGAGCGAAGCGAAGGATCTCGCTCGCCGCACAGAGATCCTTCGCTTCGCTCAGGATGACAGGTGAGCTACTCCATGTATTTTTCACCACGAAGAACAGAGGTCACTGTTAATTGGGCGGCAAATGAAACATCACCGATTCCAATGTCGGGCTAATCGTTGACAGGTCAGAGTTTTGCAGGTTTGCCAGCACGATGATCGTGTACTGATCATCTGGAAAACGCTGCATGTAGCACAGGTAGCCCGCGAAAAACCCGGCAATTTCATCTACTGAATGACCCGCCTCTTTCCCTACCGACCATCCCAGCCCGTAATCGGGGCATGTCGATGTCGTTGCCATCGGCAAAAAGAAAATGCAGCCCCCATTTACATTCGTCTTTTGATAGTCGGTGAACATTTGCTGCACCCCTTGCTCGGAAAGCAGGGTATGCCCGGTCAGCGCTTGATTCCAGTGATACAGGTCCTCCACCGTCGAAACGATGCCAATGGCGGGCGCGTATACCGATAAAAAGTCCAGGTTGCCGGTG
>DASTKD010000548.1:0-2656 GCA_035716135.1 Ktedonobacteraceae bacterium | reverse complement strand
GCATTGGCGCATTTACCCAGTCATATGACAGCGAGGTGTTGGATGCCTCCAATCTCCTGTTGCCCCTGGTGGGATTTATCGCGCCGGACGACCCGCGTATGCGCTCAACCGTTGATCGTATTATTGAGCATCTGACCGACGAGCGCGGCTTCATCTACCGCTATCCCGCGGAAGATACCGATGATGGACTGTCCGGCGGCGAGGGAACATTTACCATCTGTACCTTCTGGCTGGTGGATAATCTTTCTATGGAGGGGCGTATCGACGAGGCTCGCTCGCTCTTTGAGCGTTTGCTCAGCTACGCCAGTCACCTCGGGCTGTTCTCCGAGGAGATCGACTCGCAGAAAAACATCGCGCTGGGTAATTTCCCACAGGCTTTCACGCATATCGCGTTAATCAATAGCGCCTATAACCTGCGCAAGGCCGAGATGCGCATGGCGGAGCATCACACCGACCCGGTAGTCGCGGCCATTCGGCTACATAAAAGCAGTGGATGGCACTCTCCCAGGTAAAGCTTGAGAGATGCTGACACCTATCCCGACGATTCTAACCTGTTTCTTGTAAATGAAAAGAGAGGGATGCAGGACAACTGCGCAGTTGTCCTGCATCCCTCTCTTTTGCTCTACGCTAATTACCGGGAACGATGAGCATATAAGCCTGGATAAACCTCTTGTTAAGGTGTGAGATAATATCGGAAAGCACAGAAATGTAGAAAGAGCAACCGATTATAATGGAAATACATTACCCAACTGCCAGCCTGAAGCCGCGCAAAGAGGAGAGCTTGCAAAATGGACACCTGTGGATATTTTCGGGTGCTTTGCAACAGCTGCCGCGCTGGATCGAAGCGGGGGGATTGGTCGATGTCAAATCCGCGACAGGGGGATTCGTGGCGCGTGGCTACTACAATCCACAAACGGATATTGCCGTTCGCATTTTGACACGCGACGCCGGCGAGACTATAGACTATGATTTTGTGCGCAGGCGTCTGCAAAGCGCTATAGCTCTGCGCCAGGTATTTGATACGGAGCATACGAACGCCTACCGGCTGGTAAACGCCGAGGGTGACGGGCTACCCGGCCTGATCGTTGATCGCTATGCCGAGATACTGGTAGCGCAAATACATACGCTCGGCATGGAGCAATTGCGTCCACTCATTATTGAAGCGTTAATGGACGTAACGGGCGCGCGTGGCCTGCTAATGCGTAACGATAGCCAGTCGCGCCGCCGCGAAGGGTTAGAGGTGGAGGAGGCTCAGGTGGCGGCGGGCGTCGTCCCAACACAGGTTGCCATCCGCGAAAACGGCGTCTTGTTTCTGGTTGACCCCTGGGGGGGCCAGAAAACTGGATTCTTCCTCGATCAACGCGATAAACGCGAGGCGATGCGCAAATATAGCAGGGGCAAGCGCGTCTTGAATTGTTTCAGCTACAGTGGAGGCTTCTCCGTCTATGCCGCGCTGACCAGTCCCGCCACACATGTCACCAGCGTCGATGTTTCCGAACCGGCCATCGAAGCGGCACGCCAGCATTTCATCATGAACGGCCTCGATCCGAACCAGCATGAATTTCATATAGCTGATGTATTTGATTATCTTGAAGAGGCTGTTCAGCGCAGCGAGTTATTTGACGTAGTGGTGCTTGATCCGCCCGCCTTTGCTCGCTCGCAGAAGGCGCGCGCCCAGGCATTGAAAGCCTATCGCCGCCTGAATACACTGGGAATGCAAGTATTGCGACCGGGTGGTATCCTGCTAACCTGTTCCTGTTCTGGCGTAGTTGGCATGGATGATGTGTTGGGAACGCTATCCCAGGTCGCGCAACGTCTCCAGCGCACAGTACAGTTGCTGGAGACGTATACGCACGGGGTAGATCATCCCATCAATCTGGCAATGCCGGAGACATCCTATCTAAAAGCCGTGTTTTGCCGGGTGGAATAGGGATTCTTATTTTGCCTTAAATTCCGGTTTGCGTTTCTGCGCGAACGCCAGAGGGCCTTCGCGCGCGTCCTCCGTCTTGAGCAAACCGACCATGAGGCGCTGCTCCAATGCCATTCCCTCGTCGAGCGTCATATTCAGTCCCTGGAGGATGGCCTGTTTCGCGGCTCGTAACGCCAGGGGGCCGCGCTCCAGCAAAGTTGCCACCAGGCGCTCGACTTCGTTCATCAGTTCGGCCTGGGGTACCACTTTGTTGATGAGGCCAATGTTGAAGGCTTCTTCGGCGCTGATGCGTTGGGCGGTCAGGATCATCTCCATCGCTTTTGCCAGGGAGATCGAGCGCGGCAGACGCTGCGTACCGCCAGCAGCCGGAATGATGCCCCAGCTTACTTCGGTCAGGCCAAAGACAGCGTTTTCAGAAGCGATACGCAGGTCGCAAGCCAGCATCATCTCGAAGCCGCCCGCGAAACAATGGCCGTTGACGGCGGCGATCATTGGTTTCCAGCATTCAAAACCCCTGGTAATGCCTCCGAATCCACCCTCGATGATCTGTCTTCCACCCGGAATAGCACCGGTCAAGCGCGGGATGAGCGTTTTCAGGTCGGCTCCGGCTGAAAATGATTTGTCACCCGCGCCGGTCAATACGCCAATCCACAGGTCGTCATCGTCGTGGAAATCGCTCCACGCATCGCTGAGTTCTTGCATCGTTTCGGGGTCAATGGCGTTACG
>DASTKD010000547.1:0-6323 GCA_035716135.1 Ktedonobacteraceae bacterium | reverse complement strand
ACAAGAGGTATGAGCATGGGCATAGACATCGATTACAGCCAGTTGAAGATAGGAACAGTCATCGCCTACAAAATGCGCCCCGGCGAAATGAGCAACCATTCTGAAGAAAAGGTATGGTACGGGAAAATCATAAAAACGGTTATTGGTAGAGAAGATAGCGCGGACCTGGTGTGGGTAGAGAGCCTCGACGAGGGATATAAGGGTCTGACGAAGTACGTGTTATTGGAGCAGATCATCAGGATAGAAGGTGATTTGTAAGGACGATGATGAATAGTTTAACACCGCTCGAATCGCTATTTGACGCACAACGCGGGGCTGATCTCTCACTTCCATCAGGGTTGGCAGCCATATATGGTCAACTCCGCTTTCCGCTGCCATCTGACCGGCCATACGTCTTTGCCAACTTTGTCACATCGCTGGATGGCGTGGTCTCGCTGGAAGCGCCGGGACACGCAGGTGGGGGCGATATTAGCGGCAACAATACGCACGATCACATGGTTATGGGCATCTTACGCGCCGTTGCCGACGCCATCATTGTTGGGGCTGGCACGCTGCGTAAATCCCCTAATCACATCTGGAGCGCCGAACATATCTACCCGCCATTCTCCGCTTTCTACCAGCAGCTTCGTCACAATCTGGGCAAGACCGCGCCGCCATTGAACGTGATGGTAACAATGGAGGGCAATATCAATCTTAACCAACCCTTATTCCAGTCTGGCGAAGTTCCCGTGCTGATTCTCACCACAATGCAGGGTGAGCAACGCCTGCGCCAGCAAACTATTCCATCTTCAACGGAAATAGTTGCTCTTAATCAAAGCGAAAAAGGCTCTTTGAGCGCTCAAGCCATACTGGAAGCCGTGCAGCGAGCGCGCCCCTGCAACCTGATCCTCAGCGAAGGGGGGCCGCAATTGCTCGGCGGCTTCTTCGCGGAACACTGCCTGGACGAACTCTTTTTGACGCTCGCCCCGCAAGTTGCCGGGCGCGATGAGACCATCAAGCGGCCAGGATTGGTCGCTGGAATGCTCTTCGCGCCCGAATTTCCCCTGTGGGGATCACTGGTCAGCGTCAAGCGCGAAACGAGCCACCTGTTCCTACGCTACAGCTTCGAGACAGCCGGATAATTCTTTTGTGTGAATAGAGAAACAGGAGAGCAAGAAGAGCCAGTCCCCAAACCTGTCATTCTTCGCTGCGCTCAGAATCTCACGTCGCTTGTTGAGATTCTTCGCTGCGCTCAGAATGACAGTCAGACAACCTCAGAATGATAGCCAGGGCAACCTCACACACAAGAGCTATTACGAGACGGTTAGATTGTAATTCTGACCATTATTATTATCCCAGGTGCTGCTCTGGTTGAAGAAGGCCATGTTCAAACCGGTGGCCGACGAGGGAACCATTGCGAAGCCCGTCCACGCGCCGCTAGACGTGCGCGTCATGACCGTGTCGGTGGTGCCGTTCCAACCGTTGAAGCCCCAGTGCATGGTGATGCTCGATGCGCTCGAGGCCAGCGAGCCGTTGTAGAAAATCTGCACGGCCTGAGCGTGTACCGGCATGCAGGGGCTGCTGGTGACGGTGCCGGACGCACACGAGCCGGAGATGCTGGCGTTCCAGTTCTGGCCGTTGTTGTTATCCCAACTGCCCGCGCCATTGTTAAAGACAAAGTTGATCTGCGAGGCATCGTTCGGCACACTGATCGTCGTTTGCCAGAAACCATCAGCGCGTTTGACCATAGGCTGATCCGGCGGGATGTTCTGCCAGTTGTTCTCGCCCCAGTGGATGTACACATGGCTATTGGACGAAAGGAAGCCGTTGTAGTATATGGTCAAAGCTTTTCCCGTATGCAACTGTGCCGGGTTATAATCAACCACGTTCCCACTATGCGGTGTGTACGCGCCACTGACGTAGCGGCTGGAAGTGATGGATGGCACATCCGCGATGGTATTATTGGCAGCCGAGAAGAGCAGTGTGATAAACTCGCCCATCGCCCAGTTGAGCGGGTTCATCGACCCCGTTGGCGTACCCGGCGTATCGCCCGATGGCGCGGCATTATCCCACACCTGTTCAGGAATCATGCCAGACGCATTTTCTGAAGCGGTCATGTCTGTCAGGTAGGCATCCGCGCTCGCGCCTGTGGCGATGGTATAGATGCCGCGCTCGCCGCTAAAGATGGGCCACAGCCGCCCGATGCCAGTGCCGTTAAAGGCTGAACCATCGGCATGTTCGCCATAGCCATCGTGATTGTAGCGGAACCAGTAGCTATTGCCGTTGACCGTCTCTTTGATCGTCGAGTCGATGACGGGCAGCGAGAGCGTGACATAGGGCGAATTGGCGGGTAAAATGCCCTGGCGCACCAGTTCGAGGAAACCTGCATCAACTACCGCGCGTTCGTCGTAAGTGCCGCCGCCGTTGGCAATGGTGATGGTATCGCTATTGGTAGGGTTGCCATCGGCATCAATGCGCTCGAAGTAGTAACCGTCGCCGAGCGAGCCGTTGGTCGTGAAGGTCCAGTTCTGCACCATGCCTTGCCAGTAATCTGCAGCGTTGTCGTACAGCGTCTGGCTGGCGGTATCGCCGTTGATGCGGGCAATGTCGGCGGCTGTCACCAGCCCGGCAATTTCCGCCGCGATAGTCGAGGGGCTATAGCCGCCGTTTTCCTCCCAGCGTTCCTCACCCGTTTTCGGCCCGTTGTTGAGGATGTAGTTAGCGGCTGGCTTGATGTGGTTCTGGTAGTTGGTGTTATCCGTCACGCCCAGTTTCCAGGCCAGCATAATCGGGAAAGCCTGTTCGTCCATCTGAATGCCGGTCCAGAAAGGCGTGCCATTAACGAAGCTGTTCTGCGGGAAATGCCCATCGGGCTGCTGCTGTGAATTGAAGGCCCACAGCAGGGCGCGTTTGGGATCGGCGGTATCGCCAGCCACGATAAGCGCGCTGGAGAACTCGTACATATCGCGTTCCCACACCAGGTGATAGCCATTATCACCATCGCCATTGCTGGCTCCCCAGGGCGTACCCAGCCCCGCTACAAACGCGCCTGTCTGCTTGTCCTGCGCGGCTTTGAGCGTGTTGGCGGCCAGGTAGTATTCCTGCTGACGTGCCTGCTGAATGGTAGGATTACCACCAACCGCCGGAGGAGTTTTCAGGCTGTTATCGAAGCTGTTCCACTGCGAGACGTAGGTACTCAGCATAGTGGAGAAGTTGTCGCCCAGCGTACCGGCCAGGGTTTGCTCGGCGCTGGTGCTGGACGATGTGCCACCGTTGGTTTGCCCGAACGAAAGCACCAGGTTGAAAGTAATGCTGGTCGCCGTTTGCGTATTAATAGTGCCGCCATCTGAAAGGTCAAGCTCGCCCGTCTGGGCCGTATTGCCACCGTTAGCGGAACTGTAGGTGTAGTTCATAGTAGAATCGGGACAGCTCCCACTCCCGCAGTTGCTCGAACCTTTCAGATCGGTCCAACCGTCGTTGACTCCCACAAAACCGGAGCTGGTCATGCCCGATACATATGGAATCGAGGCAGCCAGCGCGCTGGCATAGTTGCCCGATGCGTCGGTCGTCACCAGCATGGTCGTTCCGTTGTAGGTCTGCGTGGAACTGCTGTTGTTATTGCCCGCATCATGCATGGTGGGATTATACAGCGCGTACAGCAGGTAGTTGGAGAGCGTACCACTTAATGCGGCAAAGGTGACTTGCTGGATGAGCGAATTGCGGGTAGGATCGGTGTAGATGGTCTTCGTAATGCGATACTTGCCATTGCTGGCGGTATTCGTGACCGTCCAGGCCAAAGAATGGTTATTGTACAACTGTACCGAGGAGGTAGTGGCGACCTTCTCTTCATCAACCCAGCTATGCCCGCTATCGCCAACCAGGAACTGGAGATCGGTGCTATTGGGCGTATCGGCGGTGGGATAGAAGACTTCGCCGACGATGCCGTTATAGCCACTAAACCAGACATCGCTACTCGTATTGGCCGCCGTACCAAGAATGGTATTATTGGATGGCGTCCAGACGGACGATGCGCCTGGCCCGTTGGGCGCGACCCCGGCAGCGAAAACCTGTTGGGCAAATCCCCCGAATGCTAACACCATAAACAATACGAGGTACATCACTTTTGAACGATTTGAGAAGTGTGCTGTGTGTTTCGCGGTAACGCGCCCATCGCGTTCGATCTGGTCGGCCTGGTCTGTAGTTCTCATGCGCTAGCTCCTCCTGCTATGCTCTGACAGGCATCGAAGTTCTAAAAATCCTACTATAAAATAACGACAAACATGCTGAATTCAACAAAGACGATTCAAATTGGCGGCACTGAAAAGACGAGCAAAAGACATGTTAGCCCATCAATACGGGCATGGCATGTGACACATAATTATATCGCAAGAAACGTGCCAGAATGTGTGCTACACACTGTATGACGGGTTAGGACTAACCTCTCAGGCATGGCAGGAATGTATCTAAATCTTTTGAGCGAAAAGCCTATTGACGCGCTAGCATAGCTATGTTATTATCCCTCTTGTAGCCAGCCGGCGTGGCGGAACGGTATACGCGCTTGTCTCAAAAACAAGTCTCCGCGAGGGGTTGAGGGTTCGAATCCCTCCACCGGCACTTCTCAACATAGTGAAAACGTCTCAAACCAGTCTACAAGCGGTTTGAGACGTTTATCATTTTCGGGCAAATTCTCCTCTGTAGCAACCTATTGCTGTATGGCATCATTGAGCTAAGGACGTAAAAGGGCGATGAACACGCCAATAAGCAACAGCACGCCAATGGCGGCAAAAACGCCATAGTTGAGCAGGGTTGCGCTGCGCACTTGTTCGCGCAGTTGCGAGGCATTGAGATGAAGAGGATCGATAACGAGTGCAGGCGGCTCGGCGCTGGTTGGGTCAGGATAGGATGCCATCAAAGAGGCCAGATCCCTCTGCATTTCGGAGGGATGCGCGTAGCGCTGCGACTTCGAAAGGCTCAACTGCCGCGCAAGAATCATCTCCATTTGCGCGGTCACTACCGGGTTGAGGCGCTGCACCGGCGGATGGAAAAAGGCGAGACGCTCCTGTGGATTATAGCCCGTGACGGCATGGTGCATGGTAGCAGCCAGCGCGTAAAGATCGGACGATGGATCGACCTCGCCGCGCATCTGCTCCGGCGCATAGTATCCCGAAGAGGATGTTTCCCCGCCCGCAGATGGTATAGCAGGTCGAAAGAGCGGAAGATGGTTGAGCGATACGCCCCGCCTGTCCGGGCTGACGATGATGGTCTCCGGGTTGATCGAACCATGCACGATTGGCGGTTGCTTATCCGCCAGGCGGGATAACAGGCCACACATTTGATAGCCATACTCCGCGACTACATGCTCTGGCAAAGCTCCTCGTTGAAGATTGAGTAAAGTAGCAAGACTTTCTCCTTCAAGGGAAAGCATTACTATGAAATACGCCCTGGGATTACCAAAAAAATCAATTACTCTGGGAAAGCCTTCATGCTGCCCCAGTTCATGGAAACGTTGTGCCATCTCAGTCGCTACCTGTCCCGCGGAAGCAGCTCCTGTCATAGCCAGAGGGACGACGAACTGGTGTATCACGACATGACGTTGCGATACCTGTAAATCAATCGCTGCCCATGCGGTGGCCTGTCTCTGTTGCGGTTCCGGCAGGGCGATCTGGGTGAGAACACGATACCGGCCCTGGGATAGTGTATCGCCCCGCATCAATTTATACGGATTGAGCATATCTCTCCTCCTTTCCCCTGGCTCATCAGCCAGCATACCAGCTACTTGTATCCAACAGATAGTACGTAGAGGACCCGCCATGCATCAGGCGAAAAGGGCGACGGGCATCGTGAAAAAAGGTAACTACGGTGAAACTTCATCTAATCGTTTGCGCCGCGTAGCAGGCCCGAACTGTGCAAGCCAGGCGGCAACTAGCAGAAAACTTCCGACCAGCGCAAACGTTCCCAGCGGCCCTAACCTGAAGACGAGCGAGACAACGTAAGTCACGCCAATGCCTCCCCCTACATGTCCGATACCATCTACCAGGGCAAAGCCACTTGTCCGTGCCCGCGTGGGGTAGTTCTCCGTTGACCATGTGTAAATGATGGGAAGCCAGAGATAGCTCCCCGTGGTTAGCACGAGAGACCCAAGAAGAGTAATGCCAAAGTCGCCTCCACTCATGGCAATGACGATGCCTCCGGCCAGCGACAGCGCGGCTGAAATAGGGAGCCAGTACTTCCTTTCGAGTTTCTCCCCCCAGGCGTAGGCTATATACCCACTGGCTAAGCCGCCAAAGATGCTCAGGGACGAGAGGAGACCCGCTTCGGGTGCAGGGTAGCCTAGCGCGCTCAGC
>DASTKD010000546.1:0-5527 GCA_035716135.1 Ktedonobacteraceae bacterium | reverse complement strand
AAGGGTCGCCTCTACTATGAACGGGTCTGGGGAAACGCCTCGTCGCCATAGTAGAGGCGACCCTTGCGGTCGCCTTGTTTCTCATCAGCCCTTGCTCTTTCTCAAAAAGTCTGGAAATTAGCGGGCGGTGGATTTGGCGGCTTTTTCGACGCTTCTCTTCAGGCTGGCGGGGTCTGCGCCAAGTACGCGGTCAACTTCTTTGCCGTTCATGAAGACAATCATGGTTGGGATGGCCTGGATGCCATAGGTCATGGGCGTGCGCTCGTTCTGGTCGGTATCCATCTTGGCGAAGGCGACTTTTCCTTTGTACTCGTCGCTCAGTCTCTCGTAGATGGGAGCGATGGCGCGGCAAGGGGGACACCAGGTGGCCCAGAAATCTACGACAACGGGAATATCAGACTTGAGTACTCTGGCCTCGAAATCCTTATCCTCTACATGAAACAGATTCTCATGGTCTGCCATTATATGTACACTCACTTTCATACTGATTGGTATGGGTAACGTCACTACTACTCTGGACAACACGGCTGATGCCGCATTTATTCCTCTACCAGTTGCCTATTTTTAACTATTCCTCCTGCCTCCCTGGAGGATGGTCAAGATTTCCAGGATATAGAGGAACAGGTTCAATACAGTGATAAAGATCGAGACGGTCAGGCCGATGGCATTGGGCAGGGTGTCGGCCATGTATTTAGCGCGTTGCACATAGTACAGGAGATAGGCTGAGAAAAGGCCCACGCCCGCTACACAGATCAGGAAGACGAAGAACGTGCTATGGAAAAAGATGCTCACCAGGCTGGCAACCAGCAGCAAGATCAGACCCAGGAAAAGCTTACCACCCAGGCCGGAGAAATCGCGTTTAGTGGTCCAGGCATAAGCAGCCAGGCCGAACGATGTCACGGCTGTAATCAGGAAAGCCTCACCCACGATGTTGCCCATATTCGCGGCCAGGTAAAGCGAAACAATCGGGGCCAGAGCTAACCCTTCAAGAAATGTGAAGAGGTAGAGCAAGAATATATTCAGCCCGGGCTTATTGATGGCAAAGTTGAGCGCGATCAAGACGACTAAACCGCCGATGGCAACGATCCAGTAGGTGCTATACGTGAGATGGATGGCGATGCCGACAAATGTGCCAATGAAGGCGAAAAGGAACGAGAAGGCGAGCAGGCCCATGACTTTGGTAATCAGGCTGCTGGCTGTCTCGGTATTTGTATATTCTGGCGCGACTGGCTCGTATTGATAGCGGGAGGAGAAGGCACCACGCCTGCCACCGAATCCACCGCGATTATAGCCACCACCGCCGAAAGGACTATTATTCCCTGCATTAAACATGGCAAACCTCGTGAATGAGTATTCTTCAACGCTTATGCTGAAGAGAACGCTCGTTAGTATTTCATACTAGTATTACGATTGAGCTTACGCTATGTTGCAAGCTCTCACGTCCTATTATACCATGCTATTTTTTCCTGGGCCGACCTCTGTTGGGAGGTTCGGCGGGAGGATCAACGCTGGTTAGAGTGACTTCGGGCAAATCAACGATATTGGTGATGTCACAACGTGGGTGATTATTATCCGCGTGCCAGTAGAGCGTGCTTCCGGCGGGTTTGACCATGCGGCCACCACAGCGCGGACAACGGCGCGGCTCAAGTTCCCCCTGACTCTGTGTCATGATTGTTCCCTTTCAGAAACAAGAATCAAAACGAGCTACATGACACTCCAGACGCCGCAGATTTCGCAAAAGGCGATGCCTACTTCTCCAAAGGTCTTGCTGCGTGTGGTCCAGCGATCATACGCAATAGCGATAGAGCCGCAATTCCAGCAGCGCGCGCGGCCACCCGCTTTGCTTTCCTCAGCCAGTTGATGCAGGAGCTTGCTACGCGCCTCATCCGAGCCGGTATAACCGGGGTTGTAAGCGAGGTGAAGCAGGTTGCCCAGTGGCAGCGAAATTTCGCGGGCGGGTGGCTGTAAGCCCGGCTGCGGCGCGGTCGGGGCCAGAGGCGGCATGACTGTTGGCGGTGGCTGGGGCGGGCGGCGGAAGAGTTCGCCTCGCGCCGTGCGCCGACCACTCTCAATATGCGGCGCGGGCGGATGCTCCGCCCGATCACCGTTCGCCATTGACGGATTGGCAAAACGAGCCGGCGGTGGCGGTGGAGCAGCCTCTACCCGCTCAGGCGCCGAAGGCGCGGCAGGGGGAGTTGCGTTCTCCGCTGGCGTAGGAGAAGCCGGTTCCACTGGAAGTGGCTCTGCTGACTGCGCGGCGGAATCAGCCACATGATTATTGTTGTTTTCAGGCTGATCGGGTGGGTTAGCTCGTTTGCGACGTGTTATTGGCATAGGAGGTTGCTCCCTCAATAATAATGGGTACACAACATTCGCGTAGAATTATATCACATTAACCCTTGAAGAAATCCGCGTTAATCTTGATATACTGCTTCCACTCTTCGGGTGTTGCTGACTCTTCAAAAATGGCGGTAACGGGACAGGCAGGCTCACATGCGCCGCAGTCGATGCATTCTTCGGGATTGATGTACAACATCTCAGCCTCGTCAAACCCCTCTTCACTCTGGGTGGGATGGATGCAATCGACAGGGCAGACATCGACACAGGATGCATCTTTTACACCGATACACGGCTGAGTAATTACATAGGTCATGGTTGGAATATCCTCCTCCTGGCTCGCTACGCGCAAAGTGAAAGACATAGCGGCTAGTTAGTTAGTTTTTGTTGCTGGCAGAGTTTATGCTATCAGCCACGTTCAGTATAGTGGGTTGCGCGCGCGTTGTCAATTATTTTGAGATCACAAAAAGTCACGATAAGGGGGTGATAATCATGTGGGAGAAGGCGATTTCGACATTGTTCTCTTCGACGCTGAGGCCAATTTCACCGGTCTTGAACGGCGCGGATAAGGGGTCTGTGAGGGCGGCATGAACACGAGTGTTGTTGACACTAAAGGTGAATGAATTACCGGTAATGGTGGCGCTGATGGTATTGCTTTGCCCCGGAGCGGTATTAAGGGAAGGCGCGACTCCATTCTGGATATTGTGATATGAGCCATCGAAACGCGAAAATGCGTATTGACCGTTAAAGGGACAGATTTCAAACAGGTAATAATGCGACTGATCCAGCGCGGACCGTAAAACTACCCCGTAAAAATCGCCATCATCACGGGGGCTGCTAATTTGATTTGCCGTGACGGTAAGACGGAAATTGGTAAACTGATTGCTCTGGTCTAAGGCGATAGCCAGTGTTTGCGTGGATTTATTCACAATATGATAGCGACCAGCTTGATCGAAAAAGAAAGTGCTACTGGAGAGCCAGGCTCCTTGATTGCCCGCCAGAGCATCATTAGATACCACAGGAGTTGCAGGGACTTTTGGGCCAGCATGGATAGAGGCATTGAGAACGAAACCGGTGGTGATGGCAGCGATCACCACGATGCTTAGCACCAGCAAGAGCAGTGTGGCACGCGAACGCAGCGTGAGCCGGGTAGAAGAGACAGGTTTCACACGCACTTCGGGTTCCAGTAGCGGGATATGGCCGTTCTCGCGCGCTTTGCCCATCGACTTCTTGTTGGGAGCGCGATTGACAAATGCTACTCTGTCGATGTTACCGGCGTGAGACACTGCCTGAGAGAAAGCGTCGCTGAAGGCGCAGGCGGTCTGGTAGCGTTCTTCGGGCCATTTAGCGAGGGCGACGCCAATAACTTCGTCTATGCGCGGGGTCACATCAGCGCGTTGCAATCCCAGCAATGGTGGTTTTTCATGCACATGCATGAGCGCCATAGCAATGGAGGAGTCGGATTTGAAAGGCGGCTCGCCCGCCAGCAGAAAGAAGAGGGTGACAGCCAGCGAATAGATGTCTGATCTGCCGTCGAGCGGTTCGCCGAGCGCCTGTTCGGGAGAGATATAGTCGGGGGTACCCATTAAGATCTCAGGCGACTTCATGGATTGCTGCGCCGTTAAGGATGTTCCCTCCATCAAACGCACGATGCCAAAATCGGAGAGTACCACCTGCCCATTGTCGTCTAACAGAATATTGGCCGGTTTGACATCACAATGCACGCAGCCGCACTGGTGCGCGTAATCGAGCGCCTCGGCGATCTGTCTTAGATAGGATTGCGCCACGCGCAACGAGAGAGGCCCTTCACGTCTGACGTAGTCAGAGAGCGTGCCACCGGCTAAATAGGGCATGATGATATAGGGAAGCCCCTGGTGTTCACCATAGGAATAGACCGAGAGAATATGGGGATGGTTCAGTTCACTGGCTGCCCGCGCCTCGCGTAGAAAACGGCGATAAAAGCCCTTCTGCGCCTGGGCATCCATAGTGGACCTGGGCAAAAAAACCTTGACCGCCACCTTCCGGGCTGAATTGCGCGGCTGCGCCAGGAATACGGCGCTCGAACCGCCATACCCGATCAATTTCTCGAGGAGGCAATCGCCAATCTCTTTCCCTAACAGGTGCTGTCCCCTGGTTGTAGGCACGCCATACTCCCATCCATGCTCTCCCACCGAGAGCAAGTTAGCAAGATGCCTGGGATACAATGAAACGCGGATGCACAGCAATAACCGCGTTTCATTGTATCAAGAAAAAAAGCGCAGTGTCAATGATTGTGAATTATTACCAGGGCGGGGCAAGCCCCGCCCCTACTACGAAACGCTCTGTGTGCGAGGCAGGCCACGTCGTATAGGGTAGGGGCGGGGCTTGCCCCGCCCTGGACGGCCATGTGTTAAATGGTGAACTGTCCGTCGCACATGATGACACGGCCATCGACTTCGATGGTGCATTCACCGGGAATGACATCGACGTGGATTTTGGCGTTCCAATCCGCGCCAGTAAATTCTGGATAGGGATTGCCGAAGGCCACATGCAGTCCGGGCATTTTTTCATCTTGCAAGAGGTTGCCACTTAACCGCGTCAGGCTGGTCAGCGTGCCGATGGCAAATTCTCCAGCGCGGTTGCCGTTGGGAG
Source organism: Ktedonobacteraceae bacterium (assembly GCA_035716135.1). GTDB lineage: Bacteria > Chloroflexota > Ktedonobacteria > Ktedonobacterales > Ktedonobacteraceae > CF-113. The sequence goes on along the minus strand of DASTKD010000546.1, from coordinate 559 downwards.
TCGAGAAGAGGTAACTACGCACTTCTTCCACGATGGCGGCGTTTTCGCCGCTCACACTGGTGATATAGCCATCATTGATGGTCAGGGTAATGGGCTGCTCCAACACGCCATATTTGCTGGAGAAAAAGTCGCCCAGCACGTCGCATACTAGCACGCCATCGACGGTGGCAGGCGCGGTGAAGACTTCGCCTTCGGGCAGGTTGCCCCATTTGCCAGCTTCGTGATAGCGCCCGTGACAGGGAATCCACTTCCAGTCTTTGTTAAAGGTGGCGCTGACATCGCTGCCTTTGGCGGAGGTGACATGGATGGTTTTGGCGTTGCGCACGAGGTCATAGACCTGGTTGGTGATGCTGAAGACTTCGTCGTAATCGGCGCACATGCCCTCCATCATCACTTCGTCATCGATGCCGATCATGTGGCCGTGCCGCACATGCAGTTCGTTGACCAGGAACGGCAACATGGGCAGGCGAAAGGTAATTTCACCTGGTTTGGCGGTGGCAATGTAAAAGCTCACGGTAGGGCGGGCATTGATTAAATCGTTGCGCAGTTCTTCCGAGAA
>DASTKD010000545.1:0-2380 GCA_035716135.1 Ktedonobacteraceae bacterium | reverse complement strand
AACGCAAGCGATGCCGTTCGGTGTCCTGTCTCTTTTAATGGGGGAAGTACTCGGCAATCTGGCCTCAACCCAGGCATGGTTTCAACAGCATGGCGATCTGCCCTATTACTACTGGTTTAACGTTAGCCGCGTGGTTGATTTCCCCAAAACCATCAACGAATTCCCCGCTTTCAGCTTTCTCCTCTCCTGCTTTCACGCGCATGTCTTGACGCTCGCCTTTACCATCCTGGCGATTGCGGTGGTCTTCAATATCTTTCTGGAGCAAGGGAATAGGGATGGAGATGATGCGAAAGGGATGAGTGTGTTCGGGCGCGGCTGGCGGTTGCCCATCAACCTGGGCTTTATGGCGCTGGTGCTGGGCGGGTTATTCACCATGAACGGGTGGGATTTGCCGACGTACCTGGGCCTGGCGGTAGTGTGCATCGCGTTACAACAATGGATGGCCTACCGGCATTTTGGTATCGAGCTGGTGCTGGATGTTTTCACAACGTGCGCCTCGCTGATCGCGCTTTCATTCTTCCTCTATGCCCCGTTTTACCTCAATTTCATCTCACCCTCGCAGGGTATCGGCATCGTGAACGCTGTAGATCGCTCCAAGATTTCGGAGGAAATGCTCATCTATGGCACGTTTATGTTCATTTTCGTCTCCTTTTTGCTGGTTAACCTATTCAGAGATCGTGCTTCGGCAGCGACTCCGGCGCTAGACCCCGGCGCGGCACCTCTGTCTGCGAACGCGCCTGAGAATCCATCGACTTCGCGCGGCCTGCGTGGTGGGTACATCACCATCGATGGCGGCAACGCGAAAACCAGTAGCAAAGAACTGGCCGTGATTCGCGCGTCATCCGCGCAAACTCAGCCGCGCCAGCACATCGCCAGCGCGCCCCATGCGCTGATTGAGCCGCAAGAAGAGTTTAATACAGATGAGGACGACGAAGCGGCCTCAGAAAGCAGCTACCACGATGCTCAACTCGCGGCAACTGATAATGCGGGTGAGAGCGGGCAGCCTGCAAAACAAGCAAAGGGCGGTCGTCTGAAGTTGCCTGCGTGGCTTCCTCTTCCGATCGTTAGTCAGGTACTCATTTTAGCAGTGGCTTTGTTGCTGCTGCTGGTCTTGAAAAATAGCCTGTGGTTTGTGGTCACGTTCGTTATCACGGCCCTGGGGGTTGAACTGACGCTGCTGAACGTGCATGATCGCCCGCGCGCTTTTACGCTGTTGCTCGGCACGGTCGCTTTCGCGCTGGTGGCTCTCACAGAACTGGTTTACCTGCGCGATGTTTTCGCGGGCAACTTCCCGCGCATGAATACCGTGTTCAAGTTCTATTTCCAGGCATGGGCGCTGCTCTCGATCACATCTGGCGCGGGGCTGTACTTTATCTACGAGAGTTTTCGATATGCTCCGCCTGTGGCGGGTATCACTTTGTGGATGCGTCGTAGCGGGCAGAGCATGTGGGCGTTGATATGCCTCTTGTTAATACTGGCCGGCGCGATATATCCTATTGTGGGAGCATATCAACGCACCAATGGCTTTATGCAGCGCAGCAATAGCCTGGACGGCTTTACTTATATGAAGTCCTACAGCCTCGGCGATTATGAAGCGATTCGCTGGCTCAATAGCCATGTGGAGGGTAATCCGGTGATTGTTGAGGCGTATGGAGCAAGCGGTGGCGACTACACCAATTACGCGCGCATTTCGGCCTTTACGGGTCTGCCAACGCTGATGGGTTGGTTGGGCCATGAATACCAGTGGCGCGTGAACTGGCTGAACAATATTTACAATTCGGCGGATTTTTACAAACGTGGGACTGATATTAACACCATCTACACTTCCACAGATTCGCAGGCAGTATTGAAGCTGCTGCAACAATACCAGGTGAAGTATCTTTACGTCGGTAGCCTCGAGGTGACGACCTATGCTGGCTCCGATTTGGGGCGTTTTCGTCAATTTTTGCCGGTCGTCTATTCCGCCGATGGCGTAACCATATATGAGGTTCCCGGTAGTCCGTAGGGTAGTTTTATGCTGGCGGTACCTGCCTTTGAGATAGAGAAGGCAAAGTCAGGAGGAGTAAGTCATTGAAGAGCTTTGAGACCAGGCCGCTCGAAGGTGAAGATAATATGGGTGCGATAGCTGATGAAAGTCAGACCGCCGCGCCGGAAACTGAGCGCGAAGTGGGTGTTCCCGTCGAGGAGGGTGAGCTAATCGCGCTGAGTAATCGGGTAGATGTGGAGGGGAATGCGCCCGCGTATAGCGAGGAAAGCCTGGAAGAAACGTATCACGAAAAGCACGGTTTGCGCTTCCGAGCGCCTACGCGCGAGCAATTGCTGCGCTGGGCTCCTTTCTGGGGTGTGATCTTGCTGGGCGCGATTTTGCGTTTCTGGGCTT
>DASTKD010000544.1:0-5219 GCA_035716135.1 Ktedonobacteraceae bacterium | reverse complement strand
CAGTGGTTTTTGCGAGATCGGGTAGGGGCGGGAGAGGTTGGGAATGGGTGGTGGGGGCGCTTGCGCCGCCTTCGTCTGCTCCACATCGTTTCTTGCCCCTACATCTCTCGTGATGCCTGGTCGATCTGGCGAAATTCTTCGGGGGTGAGACGCCAGCCGGTGGCGGCGGCGTTGTCGGTGGCCTGGTGCTGGTTTTTCGCGCCGGGGATGGGGATGATGTGGTCGTCTTTTGTTAGCAGCCAGTTAAGGGCGACCTGGGCGGTGGTTTTGCCGCGCGTTTTAGCGATAGTCTCCATCGTTCGGATGAGGGGTTCGATTTTGCCCAGGGCTGATGTGCTGTAAGCGCGCATGAAACGGCGCATTCCGGTTATGCTGATTGGCCGTCCGGCGCGGTACTTGCCTGTCAGGAGACCCTGTTGCAGGGGGCTGTAGGCGATGAGCGCTACGTCGAGTTCGTGGCAGGCGTCCAGGACGCCGTTTTCTTCGGGTTTGCGGTGCAAGAGGCTGTAATGGACCTGGTTCGAGGCCAGGGGAATGCCGTAGCGCGCCAACCTCGCGTGCGCCTCTTTCATTTGCTTGACATTATAATTGCTGACGCCGACGGCGCGAATCTTACCCATGTTAAAAGCTCTCGCCATCATATCCATCAAAGCGGTTTTGTTGAGGAAGGTGTAGGGGAAGTGAATCTGGTAGAGGTCAATGGATTGCACTCCCAGGCGCGCAAGGCTGGCATCGAGGGCGTCGAGCAGTTTAGATGCTGAAAGCCGGTTGGGCAAAGGCGCGAATTTGCTGGCGATGATAGCAGGACGATTATCTTCTCGCATACATTCGCCCAGGATGCGCTCGGATGCGCCATTGCCATAGATTTCCGCCGTATCAAAAAAGTTGAGGCCAGCATCCAGACATGCTCTGTACGCCTGGCTAATATCGGCGCGTGTGTACGTTGTGCCATAGCCCCAGGTGCTTTTATCGCCCCAACTCCAGACGCCTACGCCGAGCGCGGGAACGACGATGCCCGATTTTCCAAGTTGCCGTTGATCTAACTGTATCATTATTTGTCCTTCTTTTATACCTGATGTGGGGAGTTTCTCTGAATGCTCGCCGCTAGCAGCGGCGGAGTAATAAATATCCTGATAAAAATATAGCACAGGTAAACATCCTGTTAAATTATGCAGGGTAGAAACTGGTAAAATAACCGATGTGTATTGGATGGCTTTTGGATATAGTGTAGACACGGGTTCCGCCGGTGTAGCTATGCTTTTGCAATCTGAAAGACAAACTCATGGAACAAACAACAAGCACGAACGATACAAGTCTCTTGCGCCAGCTTTCTAACCAGATGGCCGACGCGGTCGAGCGGGTCGCGCCGTCAATTGTCCTCGTCAATGGGCGCGAGCGACAGCCTGCGAGCGGCGTGGTGTACGCGCCTGAACTGGTGTTGACAACAGATCACGTTTTGCAGCAAGAGGCGATTACGATAGAAACGCACGATAAGCGCAAATTGGCCGCGCAAGTCGTCGGGCGCGATGCCGCGAGCGACCTGGCGGTGCTGCGCGTGGCCGGTCTGGAACTGGCTGCGGCAAGCGCATCAGCAGAAAGCGCGCGCGTGGGACAGTTGATTATGGCGGTGGGACGCACTAATGAAGAGGGGCCGATGGCAAGTTCGGGCGTGGTGAGCGCCATCGGCGGACCATTGCGCACCGGCAAAGGGGCGTTGCTCGAACGCTACCTGCGCACCGACGCTATTCCCTATCCCGGCTTCTCCGGCGGCGCACTGATCGACATGCAGGGTCATGTGCTGGGCGTGCTGACAACGGGGCTGGTACAGAGCCTCACGCTGGCAATCCCTATGCAGATCGCTATTACCATCGCCGAAACGCTGGTTCAGCAGGGGCATATCAAGCGCGGCTTCCTGGGCATCAGCAGCCAACTGGTAGAGCTGCCAGCCGCGCAGAGACCCGACGACGCGCAAGAGTATGGCCTGCTGATCGTCAAAGTCGATGAGAACAGCCCGGCACAGCAGGGAGGTATCCTGCTCGGCGACATCCTGGTCAAGCTAGATGGTCACGCCGTGCGCGATTCAGAAGATTTGCAGGTCGTGCTGGCAGGTGGCCGCGCGGGCAAGACCGTGCCTATCGAAGTGATCCGGGGGAATAAACTGCATACGCTCTCGGTGACAATCGGGCAGCGCCAGTAGACAGGTAAAGGCAATGACACAAACAACACCATTTTCGACAAATTCGTCGCTTCCATTACCTGATGTCTTTACGTCTTCGCTGGTCGGAATCTTCGATGCCGCGAAGCCAGCCATTGTGCAGGTGCGAACGCAGGGACGCGGAGGCGGAACGGGCATCCTTATCAACGAAGATGGCCGCTTGCTGACGAACAACCACGTCGTGGCGCGTGATGATGCAAAGGTGGAAGCGCTGCTCGCGGACGGACGCAGCTTCCCGGCAGTTGTGCTACAACGCAATCCCCGCCTTGACCTGGCGCTGCTCAAGATCGAGGGCGACAACCTGAAAACGCTGGCGCTGGGCGACTCGACGAAGCTGCGCGTGGGTGAGTGGGTATTCGCTATCGGCCATCCCTGGGGGCAACGCTGGGTAGTCACGGCGGGTATCATGAGTACTATGCGCACGGCGAAACTGGGGGAAGATCTGACAACGCACTACATTCAATCGGATGTGGGACTGGCTCCGGGCAATTCCGGTGGCCCATTATTGAACGCGGACGGCCAGGTGGTGGGCATCAATGCTATGATCTTCGGCGGCGACTTATCGGTCGCTATTCCAAGCAGCGTGGTAAGCGGCTGGCTGGCGGAACTGCCCGCGCGCCGCGTCGCGCTGGGCATCGAGATACTGACAGTGGAGCTACCCGCCGATATGCGTTCACTGGCCGCTCAGGAAGCGGGCGTGATGGTAGTTGGCATACGACCGGAACGTCAGGCCAGGTATGGCGATCTTTTCATTGGCGACATCCTGCTAGAAGTAGCGGGCAAAGCGGTAAAGAACAATGCCGCGCTGCTCGAAACGCTGGCAGCCAGCCAGGAAAGCGAACGCCTGGCGGTCAAGCTACTGCGCGGCGGCGCAATCGTGGAGACGGAGATAGCAACGCTCTTGTTGGAACGCAAAAAGTAAAAATACCAGTAGCAAATGCAGACAAGCCGACCCTCCGGTCGGCTTGTCTGCATTTGCTACTGGTATAGGTTATGCGCGACCGAGGCGGCGGTAACGGGCTTCTATGAACGAGTAGATGCCGTAGGCGATTAGACCAAGCGCGACAAGGCCAAGCAGTAAGTGACCCGGTGGCAGTTTCTGGAGTTCTCCAAGAGCGGCATCCAGGCCTTTTGCCTTTTGCGGATTAAACTGCACAGCGGCGATAATCAGGAAGATGCCAATGATGGTGAAGACGACTCCGAGCGCGGCATATCCCAATCTGCCGAGGAAGACCATAGCCTTTCTCACCTGTGATCGTAAATTGGAGAGGGCGAGCCGACGCTGGAATTTGGCACTATAGGCTCTGGCATACAGGTAAACCGCGATGCCCAGTATGACCAGCCCAACTATCACGACTAACGGCACGCCCAATGGTAGGCTGAGCAGCTTCGCCGTCGCATCCTGGGTTGAAGTGGTAGAGCTATTGCCGCCGTTGCCGCTGCCGGTAGCCAGCTGGTAGGCTCCGAAAGCCAGGGCGAGGTAGGCAATGCCAACAACGGCGTATCCGATACGCGCGATGATGCCTTTGGCCTTGCGTCCTTCACCTTCGGTATCATAAATTGCCTGAATCAGGCTCCATAACCCAAAAGCGAGCAGCCCGATGGCGACCACAATCAGGAGAAATTTGCCGAACGGCTGCCCGGCAATGTCGCGCAACGCTCCCCGCTGGTCTGTGGCCTGGCCGCCCTGACCCAGCGCCAGTTTGCCTGCTAAAAATCCGATTATTATGTAGACAACTCCCTTTGCCACGTACCCCAGACGCGCCAGCCCTCGCATCACCCTGCTATTAGCAGCGTTGCGAGCCGTTCGTTCAGCCCCGCGTACCGGGTTGGGCATGGTTGTATTAGACCTCATTGTCATTTCCTTTCAGCGACCTGTGAGAAAAGTGAAGCCAGACTCTGTATTTTCGCTTCATATTTTATGAACAAGCTAGCTTTCTCACCAGTCTGCTTTTCTCTGGCTCCTGTAACCCTGCTTATCTACACGTTTGATGAGGGTAAAAAGATTTAGGGAGATCAAAGGTTTTTTGTGGGCAGAGATCAAATATGCATGATATGATGATGCCAGCGAGGGATGCATACACAAACGAATAAGGAGAAGTCAGATATGAAAGCTGTGTTGTGCAAGGCGTATGGGATGCCGGAGACGCTGGTGATCGAGGAGGTCGCGGAACTGAAAGCGGGGAAGGGACAGGTGGTTGTCGAGGTGAAGGCGTGCGGAGTCAATTTCCCTGATACGCTTATCATTCAGGGGAAATACCAGTTCAAACCGGCCATGCCCTTTTCGCCGGGGAGCGAGGTGGCGGGAATCATCAAGGAGGCGGGCGAAGGGGTAACGGGTTTAAGCGTGGGAGATCATGTAATCGCTTCTACCGGCTGGGGCGGCTTTGCCGAGGAGGTAGTGGTGGACAGTACCAAAATCATCCCCATGCCTGCTGGCCTGGATTTTACGATTGCTTCCGCGTTTGTACTCACCTATGGCACGTCGCATCACGCGCTGAAAGACCGGGCGCAGCTTCAGCCGGGCGAGACGCTGCTTGTGCTGGGCGCGGCTGGTGGTGTGGGCATCGCCGCTATAGAGATTGGCAAGCAACTGGGCGCGCGCGTAATCGCGGCGGCATCCAGTGACGAGAAGCTGGCGGTATGCCGGCAGCATGGCGCGAGCGAAGTCATTAATTATGCCAGTGAAGATTTGCGCGAACGCATCAAACAGATTACGAGTGGCAAAGGTGTGGATGTGATTTTTGATCCGGTTGGCGGTAGCTATTCGGAGCCAGCGCTGCGCAGCATAGCATGGAAAGGGCGTTTCCTGGTGGTGGGCTTCGCAGGTGGCGAAATTCCACGCATCCCGCTGAATCTGACGCTGCTCAAGGGCTGCTCGATTGTGGGCGTCTTCCGGGGCGCATTTACCGAGCGCGAACCGCAGCGCAACCAGGAAAACCTCAAAGAGTTGATGAACTGGCTTTCACAGGGCATATTGAAGCCACATATTTCGGCCACCTAT